>JANPIJ010000037.1:0-56315 GCA_031424955.1 Ferruginibacter sp.
AATGGTGAATCAATGTCGTTGACTTAAGCAGCATAGGTGGCGGGTGAGGACACCCGCCACGGCTCGGCGCCGCGGTTGGTGAGACACCAACCGCTTAAGTCAACGACATGGAATGGTGAATGGTGAATGATCAATCATTAGATATGGTGCCTTTGTAAATATTGAAATAAATTAATCAACGACAGAAATAAAAAATAAGATGACAATTGATTTTAAAAAATATGCAGATGGATTGGTTCCCGTAGTGATACAGGATGACGTTACCGGAAAAGTGTTGATGCTTGGCTTTATGAATGAAGCCGCCCTTGCTAAAACGGAGGAACTTAAAAAGGTTACCTTCTACAGCAGGAGTAAAAACAGGCTTTGGACAAAAGGAGAGGAGAGTGGTAATTTTCTTTTGTTAAAGGATATAAAAACGGATTGTGATAACGATACGTTGCTGATAAAGGTGAATCCTGTTGGCCCGGTTTGCCACACGGGAGCGGATACCTGCTGGGATGAAAAAAATACCAATAGTAATTTCCTGTTTCAACTGGAAGAAATAATTAAGGATAGGAAAAATAACCCTTCCGACAAATCTTACACGAGTTCTTTATTTGAAAAAGGCAGCAATACAATTGCTCAAAAGGTAGGCGAAGAAGCAGTTGAACTGGTAATTGAAGCAAAAGATAATAATGCAGATTTGTTTAAAAATGAAGCAGCGGATCTACTGTTTCATTATTTAATATTGTTGCAGGCCAAGGGGCATACATTGAGTGAAATACAGGATGTACTGATCAGCAGGCATCAGAAAAAAGTTGGATAGGGATTTTATATGCGAACCAAATTTTCATTTGTGGCGTAACTGTTATTCTCTAACTTCAATATGGGAGATGATCGACACAGCGATGCGGTATAAGGAGTTCAGAAATATGGGATCGACATGTCACAACGATGTTAGCAACATTTTATGATCTGATTCAATAATATAGTACAAACCAAATGAGATGCATGCGTTGGACTAAAACCTTGAACCTGCCATGAGAATCGGGTATAAATCAGAAAAATACAAAGCCTGGACGACTCTCACTTTAGTAACTCTTGAGAGAAAACTTGAAAATGAAACTGCCTTCGACGGTATAGTAAAAATTTATAGTCTAAGAAGCGATGACCAGAAAGTAAATCAACTCCTAAAAAATAAATTTTTCGGAGATTTTATTCATTGCACAACTACAGGTGCTTTTCTGAGAATGTTCATCAGCAAAACATCCTGGCCAAAAACTAAATTAATCTATTTCGACTTTGATGTCCCTTACCTAACTGAAATTAAAGAAACGAATTCGTCCTGGAACCTGTGGAAAGGAACGGATTTAGGATATGGAAAGCATATTGTTGAAATATCTCCAACCGAAAAAATTGGATATCAAATAGGAAGTGGGCATTTAGAACAATAAATTCAGGGGATAAAACAGAACAATAAAAAAAGCTTCTAACAATGCATTACAAATGCCTGTCTACAAAAAATGATGGGTATATAAAAGATGTAAAAATCATATTACTTCAATTCCCCTTTAGGAGGACGGGGAAATGAGTTTCCTTTTCTGTGCTACATATTCCTCTTGTGTGATAGCACCTTTTTGCAATAGCTCAAATAATTTATGTAACTCATCAGCCACCAGGTTATGTGACAGTGTATGGGATGGTGCAGCAGAGAGATTCGTGTTTTGTGCTATTGCTTTGGCTAACTCAGCAGCCTGGTTGCTGATCTGCATTTTTTTATATTCTTCCTGTGCGTGGGTAATGGTATCTTTTAATAATTTGGGATGGTGAATGAGTTCGTAAGTTGTTTCACCCATCTCAGCAGCGGTTTGTATATCCACATCGCCAAATCCAAATATCCTGCCCCAGATACTTTGATCAAATTCCACATTGTTTATTTTATCAAGCGGGCTTTCTTTTGAATACCGGCTGAAAAAGCCGCTCTCATCTACCACCCTCAGGTTAGTAACGCACCATAAATTACTCCTGTAATTGAGCCATTCGTACAGCGGGTATAAGGCAACCACCAGTGTAATAATAAACCCGGTAGTTTCAGCGAGCCAGATTAACAGTGTGGCCGCCACCATCCACACAAATACGGGCAGCACCAGCCGAACCCAGTGCTGCCTGGTAATCAGTAAAATTTTTTCGTCTTTTTTTAAGATGGTTCTCATGCTGATTTTTTGATGCAACGTTTAGACTCATGAAGTTACCATATATTCACCCTTAAACTATCAGCAATGTACATTTTGTCGGCAGGCTTTATTCCAAAGGCAGTATAAAATGCAGGCACATTTATGAAAGGCCCGTTCACCCGGTATTTGGCGGGTGAATGTACATCTACCATTAACCGGTTTTTTAAAGATTGCTCAGTAGGATAGCTCATCCAACCCAACGCGTATCCTAAGAAATATCGTTGCAACGGTGTAAGCCCTGCGATTTTTTCATTCTTTTTATATTGTTCTGTTTTTTCAAATGCATCCAGCGCAATTAATATACCTCCCAGGTCTGCGATGTTTTCGCCAAGTGTTGCCTTACCATTAATGTGCGTACCCGGTAAGGGTTCAAAATTGTTGAATTGATTCACCATCACATCGGCTCGTTTCTTAAAAGCGTCCTCATCACTTTTTGCCCACCAGCTTTTCAGGTTTCCTTTTTCATCAAACTGGCGGCCCTCATCATCAAACCCATGTGTAATTTCATGACCAATGGTACTGGCTCCGCCATAGCCATATACCGTAGCATCATCCAGTTCCTCATCTTTATAACCAGGTACAGTAAAGATGCCGGCAGGTAACACGATCTCGTTATTGCTTGGGTTATAATATGCATTGTATGTTTGCGGCGTCATTTCCCAATCGTCCCTGTCAACAGGTTTGCCTAGTTTATTCATTTCATAATTGTGCCACCATTTGGTAGCATTCACTACATTTTGCAGGTAACTTTCTTTGCTGATTTCCATGGCCGAAAAATCTTTCCATTTATCAGGATAACCTACTTTCTTTTTTACGGAAGCCAGTTTTGCCAGGGCTTTCTGTTTGGTACTATCGCTCATCCAGCTTAGCTTATTAATCCTTTCCCTGTAGGCCTCTTTCACCGCTTCTACCATATCCTCATACCGTTCCTTTGCTGTTTCGTTGAAAAAATCCTTCACATATAATTGCCCCAGAACTTCTCCCATTGCATTCTCCTCCGCTCTTATAACCCTTTTCCAGCGTGGCTTTTGTTCCTTTGCACCTGAAAATAATTTACTAAATTCAAAAGCTTCCTTTCCAAATTGATCCGGCAATACATCGGCAAATCTTCTTACAAGCCGGTACCGCAGCATGCTTTTCCAGGTTTCCATGGATGTGCTTTCTAAAACGGTATTCACCTCCCGGTAATATTCGGGCTGGCCAACAATTACGGAATCAGTTTTACCAATACCATTGGTTTGCATATAATTATTCCAATCAACCAGCGGCGCCAGTTTAGAGAGATTGCCGATAGCCATTTTGTTATAGTTGGCATAAGGGTCTCTAAGGTCGGCTAGCTTACGATGTACTGTTGCCAGCTTCATTTCCATAGCGAAAATATTAGTAGCGGCTTCTTTGGCTTTGGCACTATCATAACCAATCAGCACCAGCGTATTGATAATGTTTTTCTGATAGGCTGCACGAATATTTGCGGTGGAAGAATCATTCTTAAAATAATATTCCCGCTCGGGCAGGCCAAGACCCGTTTGCCACATTTGCAATGCATTGATATCACTGTTCTTTGCATCCTGGCTAACTCCAAAACGGATAGGGCCATTTACTCCAACCTGGTCAAATTCCGCGAAGGTGGTTTGTAATGATTTTACATCGTTAATAGCCGCAACCTTATCTAAGTATGGTTGCAATGGCTTTATCCCGTCTCTTTCAATTTTTAAGGTATCCATGGCCGTTTGCCAGAAGTCGCCTATCTTTTGCGAAGCTGTTCCTTTAGCTGCATTTTCTTTGGCGGCATTTTCACTTAATTCCCTTAACCGTTTTGTATTTTCTTCTATCACCAGGTTACCAATTCCCCATTGGCTTTCTTCGCCTGGTATGGGATTCCTTTTAATCCATCCGCCATTGGCATACATGAAAATATCATCGCCTGGCCGAACGGTTGTATCCATATTAACTGCAAGCACATCTGCTTTCGCGGATGCCGCTTGTTTATCATTACAAGCCACCAATACCCCTAACCCGATAAACAATACAAATAGTTGTTTCATTCAATAATTTTTATTTTTAAAAATAAGGAATGATTTGATGAATAGATGAAATTTTTGATAAATGGAACGAGAAGCCTGTTGTAAAAAATTTATACCAATATTTATGTTGCTGAATATATATATTAAAACCTGTAAGTGATCACTTTTAATGACATTTGGACGCACGCCACATGCAGTGTGCAGTAAAAATCCGATGGCTATCGAATGTCGGATAGGGTTGCCAACCTTTAACTGGAATATGTTTGTTAACAATACTCCTTATGAACGTTGGCAACCCATTTGTAACTCTTTAGCGACAATTTGCTTTTCACCCCCACATGCAGCGTTAGGCTAATTTCCCTAATTTTACCGCACATTGAATTTTTATGACTCCTGAAAGAAATGACCGGCTTACTGCTGTTTTAAATAAAAGGCAACCAGACCTTACAGTGGTGCTGGAAAATGTTTTTGACCCCCATAATATATCGGCAGTTATGCGTACCTGTGATGCAGTGGGTATCCAGGATATTTATATTTTAAACCATAAGATTCCGCCGCACCGGAAATGGGGCGCTAAAAGTTCTTCCAGCGCAGCCAAGTGGCTTACCATTCATCAGTTTACTGATGCAGCGGATTGTTTTGCTGCATTGAGAAAGCGTTACAAAAAAATTTATACCACCCATTTAAGTACCGATGCGGTGGGACTGTATGAAATGGATTTAACGGAGCCCGTTGCCCTGGTTTTTGGAAATGAACACAGTGGGGTAAGTGAAGAGATTATTGCGATGGCAGATGGGAATTTTATCATACCCCAGGTAGGTATCATAAAATCATTGAACATATCGGTAGCCTGTGCTGTTACTTTGTATGAAGCGTTCCGGCAAAAGAATAATGCCGGGCATTATGATGGTGCAAAACTGGAACAGCCACAATTAACAACCTTACGGGAAGGCTGGGGATTTATTGAGTAACGGATAATTTTAAAAATTGGCAATATATAAAGCAGGCGCCTGATAATAAAAGCCTGCATGATCCAATTCCTGCACCTTCTCCCAATATATAAACCCACACTAAGTCATGAAGAAACTGTTTATTCCACTGCTGTTGATTGCTGTTTCCAACGCATTTGCACAAAACAAAAAGCCATTGGATCATTCCGTATATGATGGCTGGAAAAGCGTAGGTGAACGATTGATCAGCAACGATGGAAAGTATGTGGTATATACTGTTAATCCCCAGGAGGGGGATGGCGAACTCGTAATCCAGCATTTGGAAACCAATTATAAAAAAGTTATTCCCCGTGGAAGCGGAGCGGCGATCAGTACCGACAGCCGCTTTGTTTATTTCAAAATTAAACCTGTTTTCCAGGATACCCGGCAGGCAAAAATAAAAAAGAAAAAGGCCGATGAAATGCCTAAAGACAGCTTCGGAATTGTGGAACCCGAAAAAGACAGCGTTATTAAAATAGCGAGGGTAAAGTCGTTTAGGACACCGGAAAAGGCCGCTGGGTTCGTTGCTTATCAATTTGAAAAATCGTTACCGGATTCAACAAAGAAAAAATTGAAGCCTGATTCGGCAAAAATCAAAATGGATATATTGGTTAAACTGGCAGATTCAGTTATCAGGAAATCTATTGATTCTGTAAAAGGTAACATTGAAAAGGAAGAAGTAATCATTGCTGCGCAAATGGCTGCAAAGGAGATATTGAAAAAGGGGGCGGATGAAGAATCATCAATAATGACGATTGGCACCCGGGATGCTGAGGGAGATGAGTCCGCTGCAGTAACAGTAACAGAAGGTACAGATCTTGTAATCCGCAGTACGAAGGATAACAAAGAAAAAACCTTTAAACTGGTGAGTGAATTTTATTTTGATAAAAAAGGTACCAAAGTACTAATTGAAACCACCAAAAGTGCGAAGGATTCTGCAAGCAAGTCATTTGTATTGATATATAATTTACAATCGGAAAGGATTGATACGGTAATGCGGGGTTGCAATGACTGTAAAAATTATGCAATGGATGAGGAGGGCAACCAAATTGCCTTTGTAGCAGAAAGAGACAGTAGTTCCAAAGCATTGCAAAAGTTTTATAAATTGTTTTACTACACTTCAGGCATGGACAGTGCAAAGCTATTGGCTGATAGAAATACGGAGGGCATGCAACCAGGCAACACAGTAAGTGATAATGGCAACATTAGTTTTAGTAAGGATGGTACAAAATTATTCTTTGGGGTAGCAGCGGTTAAACCGCCAAAAGATACAACGCTGGTAGACTTTGAACTGGCTCGTTTGGATATCTGGCATTACAACGATGATTACCTGCAACCCCAGCAATTAAAGCAACTTGACCTGGAGTTAAAACGTAGCTACCTCGCAGTAACCACGCCCGGCACCGCCAAAATAGTACAATTGGGTGATGAGAACGCAGAAAACATAGCCCTGGTAAATGAAGGCAATGCTGACTATGTATTAGCGAATACCACCAAAGGAAACCGGGTAGCAACGCAATGGACCGGAAGGGGCATGCAAACTGGTTATATCATCAGTACCTCAACAGGTTTAAAGAAGCTGGTAAAACGAAATGTGCGGGCATTTATGCAGGCATCGCCACAAGGGAAATTTGTTTACTGGTACGAACCCGACCTGAAAAATTATTTCACGTACGAAGTATCAACCGGCATTATCAAAAATGTCACCTCAAAAATAAAAGTGCCGTTATATGATACTGAAAACGATGTGCCGGATTACCCGGGTGCTGCGGGTACCACGGGCTGGACGGAGAATGACCGGTTTTTACTGGTGAATGACGAATACGATATCTGGCAGGTAGATCCTGCCGGCATTGAAGAACCTAAGAATATCACCAATGGCTATGGCAGGAAAAACAACACATCTTTTGATTATGTAAAGCTTGACCGGGAGAAAAGATTTATTGGAGCAGATGAAAACATTTTGTTGAAATCCTTTAATAAGCTGAACAAATATGCCGGCTATTTTACAAAAAATGTCAATGAAGTAAGTAGTCCGCAATTAGTGGTTACCGGGCCTTATAGTTTTATTGGGCCGGTAAAAGCAGATAGCGCTGAACAATACATTTTACAACGTGCCGACATTAGCAGCAGCGAATTATACGCTACCGCTGATTTAAAAAATCTTAACCGGCTTACAGATATAGCAAGCCAGCAAAAGGAGTATAACTGGTTAACAGTGGAACTGGTAAAGTGGAAGATGTTTGACGGGAAAATGAGTGAGGGGTTATTGTACAAGCCAGCCAATTTTGATCCGAAGAAAAAATATCCCATCATCTTTTATTTTTACGAGCGCAATGCCGATGGTTTGTATAATTACCGTCCTCCGGCCCCCAGTGCATCTACCGTAAATGTTCCATATTTTGTAAGCAATGAGTATTTAATCTTCGATCCAAACATTTATTACAAAACCGGTGAGCCGGGCCAAAGTGCTTACAACAGCGTGGTGAGTGCAGCAAAATACTTATCAAAAATGCCCTGGGTAGACAGCACCAGAATGGCATTACAGGGGCAGAGCTGGGGAGGATACCAGATTGCTTATCTCATTACAAAAACAAATATGTTCAGAGCGGCTGGCGCCGGTGCGCCGGTTGCCAATATGACGAGTGCTTACGGCGGTATTCGCTGGGGTGCTGGTATCAACAGGCAATTTCAATACGAAAAATCGCAAAGCAGGATAGGGGCTACCTTATGGCAGCGGCCTGATCTGTATATAAAAAATTCGCCACTGTTTAGCGCTGATAAAATAACTACCCCGCTGCTGATGACGCACAATGATGCAGATGATGCCGTGCCCTGGTACCAGGGTATCGAATTCTTTACTGCCTTGCGCAGGTTAAATAAAAAAGTATGGTTGCTTCAATACAATGGCGAGGCGCATAATTTGGTTGAACGCAGAAACCGGAAAGACCTTTCTGTAAGGCTTGCCCAGTTTTTTGATTATTACCTGAAAGATGCCAAACCAGCCAGATGGATTAAAGATGGATTACCTGCAACGGAGAAGGGGAGAGAATGGGGATTGGATATACCCCCTGGCCCCTAAAGGGGAGGTCTGCGGCTGGCATGATACAATGCCAGCCACTTAAATTTAGTTGTATTTATTTTTATAAACCATCGAATAGCTGCTAAGCCTAAAACAAATTACCGGAGTTCGTTGATTTTTTGAACCCCGCTGTATATTCCTCTTCATTCAGGATCAACAAAGAAACAAAAGCGTCGCTATAGACAGAAATCAGACATCAAAAAATCAGACCCGTCCGAACGGGTTCTTCCGGGCGGACATCAAACATCCTGTATTACCTCAACATTTTTTCCGGCTTAATTAATTCAGGCACCGCTTTCTTGGTTCTCTTAATCCGCGGGATAGATTCTATCTGAACATACGGTACCCCGGGATTGTGTTGAACATAATTTTGATGATAATCTTCGGCTGGCCAGAATGTAGTAAAGGGAACAACCTGGGCTGCGATTGGTTTTGAATATTCACCTGACTCATTGAGTTGCTGAATGAAGGCTTCAATCAACTTCTTTTCTGCGTCATTGCGATAAAAAGCGATCGAGCGGTATTGCTTTCCCTTATCCGGTCCCTGGCCATTTACCTGTGTCGGGTCCTGCGAGGCAAAAAATACTTTCAACAATGTAGGATAACTTACTTTGGTAGAATCATAATATACTTCTATCGCTTCTGCATGCCCGGTAGCGCCACTTCCCACCTGTTCGTAAGTTGGATTTTCTTCATTGCCCCCGGCATATCCTGAAATTACTTCCTTTACCCCTTTCACGCTTTCAAAAACCGCTTCCACACACCAAAAACATCCTTCTGCAAAGGTCGCCTTACTCAACTTTGCATTTAAATCTTCTTTTTGAAATAACAATGCCACCCCATCCATGCAATATCTCAAGCCGGTTGGTTTAGGTCCATCACGGAATACATGGCCCAAATGTGCCCCGCAGCGCTGGCACGAAATTTCATCTCTTGTCATACCATCGGTATTGTCTGTAGATACGTTTACACTTTTACCGGAATAAGGTGCCCAGAAACTCGGCCAGCCGGTACCCGAATCAAACTTGGTTGTTGATTTAAACAACGGATTCTTACAACTTACGCAATAATAAATACCGGTATCCTTGTTATGTTCATACTCACTTGAAAACGGTCTTTCCGTTCCCTGCTCCCGGGTGATATTAAATTGTTCGGCAGTTAAAATCTTTTTCCATTCCTCCTTTGTTTTTTCAATTTTGGTAGTCCAGGTAGTATCGGGAACCAGGTTGTCCATAACCGCTGTTTCTCCCGCGGAGGAGTTTTTTGATTGTTCGTTGCAACTGAAAAGGATCAGTGTAATTAATAATGCAAATGTTAAGTTCTTCATTTTTAAAATAGATAATTGTATAGTTTTTAATCAAGCTTAAGTACACTACATACGAAGTAAATTAAAGTTTAGTTGATTAAAAAATGTGAAAAATCTGTTAGCGTTGATGAACTTTACGATTTTGAAAACTTTCGCAAAATTAAAGTTGCAGGTGCGGTCAAAATAAGAGTTGATTAATTTGAGATTTTGAATGCACGAGTTAAAACACTGGAATTGCGGGGAATATACTTTTTTATTGATCAGCCAACACCATTCTGCTTCTTTTTAAGGCCTGGTCAAAAGTAGCCAGCACATTACCTTTCCCGATTGCAAATAACAGTCTTGCCTTTTTTAATTCCAGCGTAACCTGTTCGCTTTCTACTTCGGAAAGTACCAGTTTGGTTCCGTTGCTCTTTGATTCTTTATGTAAATCTTCCAGCATACGTATCCCGGTAGCATCGATAATGGGAACCCTTCGCATTCGTACAATAAGCACTTTGGGTGTTTTTTCAATGAATTTCATGGCGTCTTTGAATTTGTAGGCGGCACCGAAAAACAAGGGGCCGTTTATTTCAAAAACTTCTACTCCATGGGGGATTGCATAATTACTGATCGGTTCAATTTCTTCCCCGGCATCTTCCTTATTCATTTCACTGGTAAGAATATTTACATTGCTCGATTTGGTCATATTGCGCATAAAAAGAAAGGCAGCCAGTACCATTCCAATTTCAATTGCAACTGTTAAGTCGACAATTACGGTGAGGAAAAATGTGATCAGCAAAACGGCCACATCACTACGGGGGCCTTTTGTTACCGAAAGAAAACTATGCCACTCGCTCATATTATATGCTACCACTACTAAAATACCCGCCAGGGTTGCCATGGGTATCAGGGCTGCCCATTTACCCACAAAAAGAATGATGATTAATAACACCAACGCATGAATAATGCCTGCAATGGGTGTACGTCCTCCGTTCTTAACATTGGTGGCGGTACGTGCAATGGCGCCGGTAGCGGGTATACCACCGAACAGGGCAGAAAATATATTGGCCGTTCCCTGCGCAACCAGTTCCATATTAGAGCGGTGACTGCCACCAATCATACTGTCGGCTACTACTGCGGATAGTAACGATTCAATACCACAAAGCAGGGCGATGGTGAAGGCGGGCTGTATAAGTAGCTTGATAGTTTCAAAATCCAAATGAGGAAAAGCAGGCATCGGGAAAGATGACTGGATGGTGCCAAACCGGCTGCCAATGGTTTCTACCGGCAGGTGAAACAGTTGCACAGCACCTGTAGTTAGCAATATGGCAATTAAGGAGCCGGGTATTTTGTGGGTTACATAAGGCCACGCTAAAATGATTACCACGGTAACAACTCCTATAACGGTTGATGTAATATTGAAACTATTGAAAGCAAGAAAATACGACTGCCATTTATCAATAAAATCAGCTGGTACGCTACCCATTTGAAGTCCAAAAAAATCTTTCATTTGAGAGGAGAAGATAATCAGGGCAATGCCACTTGTAAAACCAACGATCAGCGGATGCGGAATAAATTTTATGATGGAACCCAACCTGGCAAAGCCCATGATGATCAGCATGATACCTGCCATAAAAGTGGCAATGATGAGTCCATTGACTCCATATACCTGAACGATGCCATACACAATTACGATAAATGCGCCGGTGGGCCCACCAATTTGCACCTTACTGCCGCCCATTGCAGAAATAATAAAGCCTGCAATTACAGCAGTAAATAAACCCTTTTCGGGAGATACGCCTGATGCAATGGCAAATGCAATCGCAAGTGGCAACGCCACTATTCCAACGATGATTCCTGCTAAAAGGTCTTTACCAAATTGCTGCCGG
Source organism: Ferruginibacter sp. (assembly GCA_031424955.1). Lineage (GTDB taxonomy): Bacteria > Bacteroidota > Bacteroidia > Chitinophagales > Chitinophagaceae > Ferruginibacter. The sequence goes on from JANPIJ010000037.1 coordinate 11,486, forward strand.
TTATAGTTTTTTAAAGTGTCGAATAGTTTGGGTCTAAACATGTGGGGTTATTTGCAGGGGATTAATTCAACCGCTCTTTTAATGTGCTGCAGATGAATTCTCGCCATGTTAATATTACTCCATTGCATGGCGTCTTTATCCATGGGGTTCAGGTTTTCAAGATGATGAATGGCAGTGTCTACAAAGCCGGCAACATTTGGCGCGGCTTCTTTATTCTGCTCCATCTTTCCAAGTAAATTGTCTATACATAGTTTCACTTCCTGTTGTGATTCCGCCACCAGGATTTTATTGATAAGGATTGTACCGGAATCATTTAATGAAATTGGCATATTAATTAGTTGTTTTATTTTTAAATATTATAAGTTGAATGGCATGCACCGGCTATACCTTTATCCAGAATTTTAAACAATTATCCATCTCAGATCCCACTACCAGGTAGCCTTCCGGCACTTCATCCTCCAAACTATGATAAGTGGCTAACCTTGTACCAACGGGCTTTAGTTCCAATTGTTTCAGCAGGTAGCGGGTATAGTAATTATACAATTCTCCCGAATAATCAATACTTGTGTCAATTTTTTCTGTAAAAGCAAAGTTTTCGTAAAAGGAATTATAAAAATAGAAGTGATCATATTGCCGGAAATCCAGTTGGGTAAAATTGCCATTTATAAAGGAAACATTTTGTAATCCCAGGTTATTGCGGGCGTTTTCAGCGTGATCTGTCAATTTTACTCGTTGTTCCACCCCGGTATAAAATGCATGAGGCATATAGTGTGCTGCCGCCAGGCAAAATTTACCAATACCGCTGCCTATATCGAGAATGCGCACATCTTTTTCAGCAGCAAGAAACCGGGCTGCTTTGCGGGCAACGTTTAAAGGAGTCCAATGTCTTCTTGCCAATTTTTGCAGGGAAGCAGGGAACAATAAATGAAACTGTTCATCCGATTTAAACCAATTATCAGTATGCCGGGTATCAGGTATTGCTGCTGTTAGCATCATTATGTAAAATTTTATTTGATGGTGAATGGAAATTACCGGCCCGCTGAAGGGTGATTTGGATTTTGGGAACTAAGTATACAATGTCAATTTTCAGCCTGCGGTTAATACCTTTTCTGACCGGTGAAGCCAGTTTGTTGTTAGTTAAATGCGCTTTTATTACTTTATCTATATCCAAAGGCTTTAAGATATTGTGCAAAGCTAACTGTTATTTAAACCCTTTCCGGTAAGTGTTATCACTTATTAATGTGATTTTTGTCAATTTTTATTGCAGTAATTTTGATTGCAATTATGAGCATAAAAGGAATTTTCCCGATAGATAAATGGGATTTTAAGAGTGAATCCATTTTAAGCGACCTGCCCTCAGCAGATTTTGAAATGCTTACAAAAAATAAGGTGGAGCAGGTGTATAAAAAAGGCGAGCTCATTTTTAAAGAAGGTTCTTACCCTTCCGGTATATTTTATATCATTCATGGCAAGGTTAAAAAATACAAGGTTTTCAAAGACGGTAAGGAGCAAATCATTTATGTGGCCAACACCGGTGAGCTGATCGGTTACCATGCCATACTTTCAGAAGATCGATTTCCCGATTCTGCCGCTGCACTGGAGGAAACGGTCATTGCCTTTATTTCCAAAGAGGATTTTCTGAAAACGGTACACCAATCCACCGTTCTTAATTTTCGCTTACTAAAAACATTGAGCCATGAATTTGCCGTGTTGGCTAACAGCATTACCTTATTTGCACAAAAATCGGTTCGGGAACGGCTGGCATTGCAGTTAATTGTGATGAGAGAAAAATACAAGGAGAATTTTGAACCCGGTATGCCGGTTGAAATAAATATGTCGAGAGATGATTTGGCCAGCCTGGTAGGCACTGCAAGAGAAAATGTAGTAAGGGCGCTCTCTGATTTCAAAGATGAAAAAATAGTAAAAACGATTGGCAGAAAGATCATTGTGCTGGATGTAAATAAACTGGTTAAAATTGCGAATTATTAATCTAGTTCTACCGTCGTCTTATCAGGTAAAACGTTGAACGGCGTTAATACTCCCGGTATGGAAACATTGTTCAATTAACTCCAGGCAGGTTAAATACACGCAGATCAGCCGCATTGTACTGTTTTATTGGAAGGAATGCAATCCGAAAGCCTTCTATTTTAGTATATAGAAGTGAATTTGTGATAAAGAGGTAAATTACAACGATTCGCTTTATTGCTGAATTTGAATATTTGCCATGGTATAATTAAAGCATAAACGTTATACCTTTGCCAAATTATCAAAATTGCGTTTTTATTCAATTATAAAAAATATCCAATTGCGGAAAGGATTTATTGCAGAAGTGAATTAACATGGAAAATATACAATCGTTTATTGAATCAGGAATACTGGAATCGTATGTGATGGGTAACTCCACAATAGCGGAAGCGGACCTGGTAGAGCAAATGGCTGCTTCATTTAACGAGGTTCGTGCCGAATTGGATTCGATCAGCGAAGCTTTTGAATTTTACGCGATGGCAAATGCCGTTCCCCCGGATCCGATAGTGAAGCCTTTTTTAATGGCAACAATCGATTTTACAGAAAGGATGAAGAGTGGAGAGCAACCCGGTTTTCCCCCTGAATTAAATGCACAGTCAAAAATTGCTGATTTTTCTGAATGGCTTAACAGGGCTGATATGGTTATTCCTGAGGATTTCAAAGATTTGCACGCAAAAATAATAGGATATACTCCAACAGCCATTACAGCCATTGTTTGGATAAAAGATATGGCTCCCCAGGAAGTACATGATAATGAGTACGAAAAATTCCTGATTGTGGAAGGCACTTGTAATATCACAGTGGGTGATAATGTTCATTCACTGGTTCCGGGAGAATATTTTGCCATCCCACTGCACAAAAGTCACCAGGTGATTGTAACCTCCATTAATCCATGCAAGGTAATATTGCAAAGGATAGCGGCTTAAATGGATATCGAGATGTTTTGATATTGGGATATTAAGTGTTGATACCTGTTGCCTGGTATTTGTTTTTACCAAAAATTTCCTGCGTTAGCTATCCTGTTCCTGCAAGGCTATAAACTTTCAATTGCTGAACCGGGCATACAAGGAATACATAAAAACAGTCCAAAGCAGGGATACCGTTTTTACAAAAAATAACTCTGCACCCTTATTTTGCCGCTTGAAGTATAACAGCGCCGCATTTGGCGACCGGTTGTTTATTAGCATATTATCACATTGGCAAATTAGCACATTGACTCCCCTTTTGTATTACAATTTTCCAAGCCTTACCTTTGCGCCCAATTTTGTTTATGGTGGGTTTGATAGTTCATTGCGTTTCGTAATAATCTGTCGACTACCAACAATCAACCATCAATGACGTATATCAACGAAATAAACAAGCGCAAAACATTCGCCATTATCTCTCACCCCGATGCCGGTAAAACTACCCTTACTGAAAAGTTCCTGTTATTTGGTGGCGCCATTCAAACAGCGGGTGCGGTGAAAAGCAATAAAATTAAAAAGCACGCTACATCCGATTTTATGGAAATTGAACGGCAGCGTGGTATCAGTGTGGCCACCAGTGTAATGACATTTGAATATGATGGCCATTTAATAAACCTGCTGGATACACCCGGTCATAAAGACTTTGCGGAAGATACCTACCGCACATTGACAGCAGTAGATAGTGTGGTGTTGGTTATTGATAGTGTAAATGGGGTGGAAGACCAGACAAGAAGATTGATGGAAGTAATCGCCATGCGCAATACGCCGGTAATTGTTTTTATAAACAAAATGGACCGGGATGGTAAAAACCGTTTTGATTTGCTGGAAGAAATTGAAAATGAACTCAAGCTTACATTGCACCCAATGACCGTGCCTATCAACAGTGGAAAGGATTTTAAAGGGGTGTATGATTTGCATAAGAAAAGTTTAATACTGTTTACCGCCGGTACCAAGGCCAATGATGAAGATGTACTGGAAATAAATGATTTGAATGACAAGATACTGGATGCCAAAATAGGAGCGAAGGATGCCTCTACCCTGCGGGAAGATGTGGAATTGATTGATGGGGTGTATGGCGAACTGAACCTGGCTGATTATTTAAGCGGGCATACAGCGCCAGTTTTTTTCGGAAGTGCGGTGAATAATTTCGGGGTGAAAGAGATGCTGGATACTTTTATTCGCATCGCTCCAACGCCCAGGCCAAGACATACTACCGAGCGTGACGTAACTCCGGAAGAGGACAAGTTCAGCGGATTTATTTTTAAGATACATGCCAACCTCGATCCCAAACACCGGGACCGGATCGCCTTCCTGAGAGTATGTAGCGGGAAGTTTGAGCGCAATAAATATTACAGACATGTACGCCTCGAAAGAGACCTGCGGTTTAATAATCCCTATAGTTTTCTGGCCAGGCAAAAGGATGTGATTGAGGAAGCTTTTCCCGGCGATGTGGTTGGTTTATTTGATACCGGGAACTTTAAAATCGGCGATACGCTTACGGAAGGAGAAAAGTTTTACTTCACAGGAATCCCTTCGTTTTCACCGGAAATATTTAAAGAGGTACAAAACAAGGATCCAATGAAAACCAAGCAGTTGGAGAAAGGCTTGCTACAGTTAACAGATGAAGGGGTAGCCCAGTTATTCACCCAGTTTGGCGGCAATAAAAAGATCATTGGTTGTGTAGGCGAACTGCAGTTTGAGGTAATTCAATACCGGCTGCTGCAGGAGTACGGAGCCTCTGTGCAAATGAACAATTTGCCCTTTTACAAAGCCTGCTGGCTTACCAGCAAGGATCCTAAAAAACTGGAGGATTTCATCCGTTTTAAACAAGCCAATATAGCAGAAGACAAGGATGGCCACCTGGTGTACCTGGCACAAAGTGAATGGTTCTTAAATACCGAACGGCAGAATAACCCGGAGATTGAGTTTCATTTTACGAGTGAGATACATAAGTAGGGTATTGGGATATTGAGGTGATATCGTATTTCCTCAATATCCCAATTATTTTCAGATACCCGTATAATTATAAGGCGTTATAGCTCTTAATTCATTTTTAATTAAAGTGGTTACTTTAAGTGTACTGATAAACTGGTGAATGGCTCTTTTGTCAATCGCATTTTTCCCCCTTGTCAATTCCTTCAAAGCTTCATAGGGCTTTGGATAATTTTCCCTGCGCAAAATGGTTTGTATAGCTTCTGCCACTACCGCCCAGTTATTATCAAGGTCAGCTTTTAATTTATTCTCGTTCAATACCAGTTTATCCAACCCCTTTTCAATTGATTTGATTGAAAGAATAGTATGGGCAACCGGAACGCCAATATTTCTTAAAACAGTAGAATCAGTTAGGTCTCTCTGCAATCTTGAAACGGGTAATTTAGCCGAAAGATGTTCCAGAATCGCATTGGCAATACCCAGGTTGCCTTCTGCATTTTCAAAATCAATGGGGTTTACTTTGTGCGGCATGGCAGATGAGCCGATTTCTCCTTTCTTCGTTTTTTGTTTGAAATAATCTGCGCTTACATAGGTCCAGATATCCCTGCAAAAATCAATAAATATGGTATTGATACGTTTGATGGCATCAAAATGAGCAGCCAGAGTATCATAATGTTCTATCTGTGTAGTGTATTGCTGGCGCTGTAATCCGAGTTTGGATTCAGTAAATTCGTTGGCAAATTTTACCCAGTCGTATTTCGGGTAAGCTACGTGGTGGGCATTAAAATTGCCGGTGGCACCGCCAAATTTTGCAGTGAAGGGGATATAACTGAATAACTGTATCTGGTTTTCCAGTCGTTCTACGTACACCATTATTTCCTTACCCAGGCGGGTAGGGGAAGCGGCCTGCCCATGCGTACGGGCCAGCATCGGAATATCCTTCCAGTCTTTTGCCAGTTGCAGAAATTGATGTTGGAGGTTAATGATGGCGGGCAGGTAGTCATGCTCCATCGCATGTTTCCAGCTTAGCGGTATCGCCGTATTATTGATATCCTGGGAGGTTAATCCAAAGTGTATCCATTCTTTCAAATGTTCCGCATTGCATTTGTCCAGTTCAGCTTTCAAAAAATATTCCACCGCTTTTACATCGTGGTTGGTTATTTTTTCAGTTTCTTTAATAGTAATAGCATTCTCCAGCGAAAAATTGGCAGCCGCATTTAACAGGTGATTTTTAACAGTAGCCGGGATCTTAAAAAATTTCTTTTCTCCCAAAAACAAAAAATACTCCACCTCTACCAGCACCCTGTATTTTATAAGTGCATATTCGCTAAAATATTCATCTAATTGTTGTAACTGGTGGCGATAACGTCCATCAACCGGTGAGATAGCAGTAAGTTGGTTTAATTCCATAATGATGCTGTAAATTTGCGTCAAAATTATACTAAAGCAATTGGACAGAAAAATTAGAGTAGGAGCGGTTAGCTATTTGAATACAAAGCCCCTCATATATGGACTGGAAAAAGGAATGATGGAGGATATAGTGGAACTGGTAATTGATTATCCATCTAAAATAGCGGAAGCCCTGTTGAATGATGAAATTGATATCGGGCTGGTGCCAGTTGCAATTATCCCCGAAATGATAGATTATCACATCGTATCTGATTATTGCATCAGCAGCGATGGAGCGGTGGAAAGCGTAGGCATTTTTAGTGAAGTGCCAATAGAAGATATTAAAGTGGTGCTGTTGGATTACCAAAGTAAAACTTCCATCCAACTCGCCCGGATTCTATTAAGGGAACATTGGAATATTAACCCGGTTTTTGAAAATGCCGGCCTTGATTTCAGGGAAAAAATAACAGGCAATACCGCGGCTGTGGTGATAGGCGACCGGGCCTTTGAACAGGCAAAAACCTCAAAATACCACTACGACCTCGGACTCGCCTGGAAAAATATGACCGGGTTACCGTTTGTATTTGCAGCATGGGTAAGCAACAAGCCAATGGATGAATTTTTTATCGTTAGATTTAATGAGGCAAATAGTTTTGGACTACAACATATAGATGAGGTGGTGAGTGAAAACCCTTTTCCGTTGTTTGATTTAAAGCAGTACTATACTCAAAATATTCAATATAAACTGGATAGCTATAAAAGAAGGGGCATGAATGAATTCCTCGAAAAAATAAAACAAACAACCGGCGAAGAAATTGCATTCTTCAAATAAAATCAAAAACAATAATTTCGCACCTAATTTAAATTTGCAGTACATGGCAGAAACGCTTGGAATGTTATGTGATAAACTCACGATTGTTAAGTTAAAGCAGTATCACACTTCCGATGAAGTAAGATTACAAAGTCTGAATGAACAATGTAAACAGTTGCAGCTTGAAATAGATGAGTACTTTGCTGATGCCATTGCAGGCAACATTGCCCCTGAAAGACTAACCTTTGCCAGTAACAAAGTATTTAAGCAGGAGGGAAATGAAGTAAAGGAAATACAGGGGAAAATAGGAGAAGTATTTTACCAGTTGGCAGATATCAATTGCAGGCTTTGGCACGAGCAGGAAAAAGTGTACGAGTTTGAAGCGGTGCCTGTGGAAGAGAAAGATGTGGTTGTAAAACAACTGGCCCTGCTAAATCTTGAGCGCAATAAATGTATTGATGCCATCAATCTGCGATTTTCAACGCTTGTTATAAAAAATCATAAAAACTAATTTATGCATATCCGTAAAAGAACCACCTGCAGGGTTTGTGGCTCAGCATCATTAACCCCGGTTATAGACCTCGGACCTCAGTATCTGCAGGGCTCATTCGTAAAACCAGGTAAAGAAATGCCATCTCATCGAAAGATTAACTGCTCCCTGGTAAGATGCAATCCGCAGGAAGATGAAAATGCCTGTGGTTTATTGCAAATGCAACATAGCGTGCCTCCCGAAATTTTGTATGCCGCTTATTGGTATAGAAGTGGTACCAATACTACGATGAGGAATCACCTGAAAGGTATTGTAGATACCACCATGGAATTGTTGAAGAAAGACAATTGCAGTGTATTGGATATAGGTTGTAATGATGGCACTTTGCTGGATTTCTACCCTACTAATTTCTGTAAATTCGGATGCGACCCAAGTGATGTGGCACAGGAAGTAAAAAATGCTACTGTGGTACAGGATATTTTCCCCTCTGCTGAATTATCTACCGCTATAGGTAACAAAAAAATGGATGTGATTACCTCCATAGCCATGTTTTACGATTTGGAGAGCCCGGTAGAATTTGTAAAAAACATCAAACGTTTTTTATCACCTGAAGGGATATGGGTTTTTGAAATGAGTTACATGCCCCACATGCTGGAGCTGGATAGTTATGATACTATTTGTCATGAGCATTTGGAATTTTACAGCCTTGCAGTGCTGGAAAAAATTGTGGCCATGGCGGATATGAAAATATTTAAAATCGCTTTCAATGATATCAACGGCGGTAGTATCCGTTGTTACGCTACGCATGAAGAAAGCGGCTTATACTACAATAAGGAAAATCACAAGCTGATGAATGATATCCGGCAAAAGGAATTCGACCTGGAGCTGGATACAGACAAACCTTATGTGGCCTTTCAATACCGGATAGAAAAGGTAAAAAATGAATTACACGATTTGCTGGTAAAACTGAAGCATGAAGGTAAAAAAGTGCATATCTATGGTGCATCCACTAAAGGCAATACCATCCTGCAATGGTGCGATATCAACAGTATGCTGGTTGAATATGCCGCAGAAAGAAATCCCGATAAATTTGGAGCATATACATTAGGCACGAATATTCCGATCATTAGTGAAGCCGAGAGCAGGGCCATGAACCCGGATTATTACCTGGTATTACCCTGGCATTTTAAGGAGGAGTTTATAGAAAGAGAAAAAGAAGCATTGGCAAAAGGAACCGGTTTTATTTTCCCGATACCTACTATTGATATATACAAGCAATAGGTTCTAAATCATCCTATACTGAGGTAACAATATCAATATTTGATAGAATGTGTCATTTTAGTGATAGATTTATTATTTGATAATTTAAATCATATAAAGGGTGCTGGTAGATATGTTTTTGTATCATCTATTATCCTGAAAAAATTAGATTATAATAATCTATCTTTAAAAAAAATACCCTTATGACGCAATCCAAAAGATACCTTTTAATCTCAACCCTAAGTCTGATTTTATTGGTTTTTAATGATCAGGTAAAAGCCCAGAATTTAGGTATTGGCACCGTTAATCCCCGTGTAAAATTGCACTTAGTGAATGGCCTGGAAGGGACGATGGGTTTTCCGTATGAAACTTTAGTGTTAGAAAAAAGTCAGGATTCAAAATTGGGTATTTATAGCACAGCTCCAAACCCAATAAATTTGAATGCATCTTCAATCGCTTTAGGGTATACTAATTATGTTGATGTTAATGGCAATTATCCAAGTTATGAAATGCAATTTGGTGAATGGACCAATGCAGGATTCATCTTGAGGTTTAATGCTTTAAGTAGGGCAGCGAATGGGACTTACATAGTAAATAAATCTTACAGTAATATTTTGTGCCTGGATACCAAGGGAAACGTAGGCATAAATCTAACCCAGGGTCTTGCGATTGCACCTGTTAGTCCAACTGCAAACTTGCATGTTAAGGGAACCGTGCGGTTTGAAAACCTGCCATCAGCTATTACCGGCGGCCGCTATTTGGTGGTGGACGCTAATGGAAATGTCAAAGTAAGTGCCAGCTCAATAGCTAATCGTTCTTCAACTACTACTTTATCCACATATGCAGTTGATGAGATTGAATTATTAAAGGAGGAAATTAAAATTTTGAAGGAGAAAATTTTGTTGCTGGAAATTGCAGTTAACACAAAATAATTATTCTTAATGAAACGAATACAACTGTTTTCGTATAATAAATGATTGAACAGAGAGATAATTTCCTTGATTCCTAATCCCGGTAAAGTCAGAATTATCGTATTCTGTCATGTACAGGTACATTATTAAAATTAATTATTAAATCAAGGTACTTTTTTGAAGTGAAAAAAGGATTATTCATAAATAACAAGAAGGCTAAGGATAGTATTTATGAATCAGGCTACATGGTTTATCAATGCCTGTTGCAATCGGATCAATATGAATTGGACTACCAGGAAGTAGATATCAATGACAGGGAGGTAAAAACAGGATACGATTTTTATTTTTTCAATTACCATCCATTTACAATGGGGTGGTTACAAACACGGCATCTAAAAAAGGAACTTGGGTTTGTAATTACAATGATCCTGGAAGTAGCGCCCAATGATCCGTTTGTGATGTGCCCGGCGAAAGATTTTAATTTTTATTGTGCACTTGACCCTACCGTAAAAGCAAGGCAAAAAAATGTCTATGCTTTTCCCAGGCCCCTGGAAAAGGTAACTGTTGATTTACCGACAATAGAAAACAAAGTGCCGGTAATTGGAAGTTTTGGTTTTGCTACAAAAGGGAAGGGATTTCATCATGTGGTGGATGCCGTAAATAAAGAGTTTGATAAGGCCATTGTGAGGATTAATATACCTTACGGAGACTTTGTTGTCGATTCAAAACAATACGCTTCCTTTATCGGTGACCTATGTAAGCAAAAAGCAAAGCCGGGGATTGAAGTACAGGTTACCCATGATTTTATGAGTAAAGCGGAACTCATTAAATGGTGTAATGCCAATACGTTAAATTGTTTTTTATACGATCGAAATATGCCGGGTCTTTCTGCTACCACAGACCAGGCAATTATTACCGGAAAGCCTTTGTCAATTTCAGATAATAACACATTCAGGCATATTACTGCTTACCTTCCGCCGTATCCAACTTTCAGCTTGAAAGATTCAATTGGAAAATCTTTTCCATTGGTACAACAGATGAAAGAAGATTGGCAGCCTGAAAGATTTACCAAAAAATTTGAACAGCTGCTAACTGACTATAAAGATAAAATAGATAGTTATACGAAAAATCCGGGACGATTTATCTTGCCTTTAAAAAAAGGATCGGCACGTGATTTCATGGAGCACAGGTTTAAAAAATATAAACGGAAATTGAAAGATCTTGATTTAAAAACATTGTTCTTTTTAAAAAGTAAAAATGAAATTATTTAGAAAGATAGGTAAGAAATTAGGTAAGAAGTTTATGCCCCAGGCGCAATATGGTTATGCCCAGTTTGGCGAAGACCTTATCCTGGCGCATTTGTTCAATCAACTTGGAATAGCAAAACCAACCTATCTTGATATTGGTGCCAACGAACCGAGATCCATCAGCAACACTTATTATTTTTATGTAAGAGGAAGCAGGGGTGTGCTGATTGAACCAAACCCATATTTATTTGAGCAATTAAAGAAATTGAGACCCGACGATATCGTGTTAAATACAGGTATTGCATTTGATGAACAGGTAGAGGCCGATTTTTATATATTCCCCAATTTTGCCAATGGGCTTAACACATTTTCTGAAAAGGAAGCAAAACACTGGGAAGAAACAGGTATGAAGGGCCTTGGGAAAATCCCCATAGAGAAGGTGGTTAGAATGCCTCTGGTACCAGTTAATAGCATTTTGGAAAAACACTTTAAGGATAAAGCACCAAACTTTATTTCGCTGGATGTAGAAGGATTGGATTTGGAAATATTGAAAAGCCTTGATTTTGACAAATATCAGCCTGAAGTGCTTGTTGTGGAAACCATGGGCTATGATGATAACCAGGAAAGTTTTAAACTAAATGATATTATTGAATTTGTACTAACTAAAAATTATGACATTTATGCCGATACAAGGGTAAATACAATTTTTTGCAGAAAAGATATTTTTAAAAAATGATAGCAATAATTTTCGGAGCCAACGGACAGGATGGTTTTTACTTAACCAGCCTGCTGCAGGAAAAAGGATTTATAGTGATCGGTGTAACAAGGTCAGGGGATGGGCTTCATACAGATATTACCAGTTACGAAGCGGTAGCAGACCTGGTGAAAGAATTCTTACCACATTACATTTTTCATTTGGCTGCTAATTCCACTACCAGGCATGAGGCTTTATTTGAAAATCATGACACCATTAGTACTGGTACCATCAATATACTGGAGGCCGTAAAGAATTATTCTCCGCATACCCGGGTTTTTATTTCCGGTAGCGGGCTGCAATTTGTAAACAACGACCTGCCCATTAAAGAAACGGATGCGTTTGAAGCCAGGGATGCTTATTCGGTAAGCCGTATCCATTCTGTATTTGCGGCAAGGTATTATCGGCGCATTGGCATAAAAGTGTATGTTGGTTATTTTTTTAATCATGATAGTCCAAGACGTACCGATCGGCACATGGCAAAAAAAATCACAGAAGCGGTAAAACGAATTCGTGGTGGCAGCCCGGAAAAATTAGTAATAGGGGATACCAGTGTTGTTAAGGAATGGACTTATGCAGGCGACGTTGTAAAAGGCATCCTTACCCTTGTAGAGCAGGATAAAATATTTGAAACCAATATAGGTTCCGGGTTAGGTTATTCTATTGAAGATTGGCTGAAAGTATGCTTCAATCTAATTGATAAACAATGGGAAGATCACGTGATACTCAAAAATGATTTTACACCGGAGTACAAATCACTGGTATCCGATCCAGGCACGCTATTCTCTTTGGGTTGGTCACCTGAAGTTTCCTTTAAGCAATTGGCAGCAATGATGATTGATCAATAATTTCAGATGGCAGCTCAAAAAATAATACTGGTTCAGTTGTATTCGAATGGTGATTGCCTGTATGCAACCACCGTGGCTCGACAAATAAAGCTGGATTTTCCCGGATGCCATCTTACCTGGGCCATTGCCGCTTTTTGTAAATCAATTATTGCCAATAACCCTTATGTAGATGAGGTGTTAGAAGTAAACACGGTTGTAAAAAATGATGTGGCGGCGTTCAGGCGATTTAAAAAAGAACTATACCGCAGGCAAAAAGAAGGTGTGTATGATAAAGTATTTATTGTACATAATACGGATACGAATCACGCTTACTATGATGGAAGTATACGGAGCAGCATTTTAAAAGCTTATCCGGGCCAAATTACAGTACCTGTTCAACCTGTATTAAGATTATATGCTGCTGAAATTGAAAATGCCAATCAGTTTATATTGAACAAGGAATTAAAAAGCTATAACGATGTAGTGTTATTTGAATATGCTCCGCAAAGCGGCCAATCCAATATCACGCCGGAGCTTGCATTAAAAGTAGCAGAAGGAATTGTTGCAGGAAAAAACACAGCGGTTATTCTTTCATCAGCCAATAAAATCAATCATCCCAATAGAGCCATCATTGACGGCAGTAGTTTATCCCTGAGGGAAACTGCCGCGTTATCGCATTCCTGTACATTTTTATTGGGAAGCTCCTCCGGCATTACATGGGTAACTACTTCAGAGGCCGGCAAACTATTGCCAATGGTTCAATTGCTTAACGCAAATACAACCTGGGTCAATCCAATTTCAAGAGATTTTGAACGGTTTCATATTCCAAATAACAAAGTGATAGAACTGTTGAATTTTGATGTGACTAAAATTGTTAATTGCATTAACCTTGCGCTGGAGGATTTTGAAGCGGCAAAAACGAAGTTTAGTCAGCCAATACCACTTCACTTTAAGACTACCAATAGCATTGTATATAATTTGTTATGTTATTTTGAATTTGGTGCTATCCTCAAACATATTGATGTGAATCGAAAAGTTTATGGTGACCAGCCGTCTTTTTATAAAGAATTGATAATGGGGTTTATTGTTGCTCCTTTTACTTTAATTAAAAACCTGATTCGGAATAATCCTAACAAAAAATGATATAATTTTTAAAAGCCTACCCCGGTAATATTGGTCTTTTATGTTGTTATCTTATTAATAAAACAGAGCCCCTCATTTTTCTTAAACTATTTGATTCATTAAATCTGCTAGTCCAGATATAAGCTCCGGGCTCCGCCGGTTGACCTTTATAATTCCCATCCCATCCTTTTTTTGTATCATTGGTTTCAAATACTTTATTACCCCATCGGTCAAATATTGCCATATAGTAATTGGCTATACGATCCCCATTTAATATTTTAAATACATCATTTTTTGAATCTTTATTAGGAGAAAATGCATTTGGAAAATAAATTTCGCAGACACTACCTGTTAGAATAATTTCATCAGTTCCAGTTCCGCATGTATTGGATACTGTCACGGAATAGAGACCAGGATTCTTTACGATGAAATAGCTTTTGTTAGAGCCATCCTGCCACAAATAGGAAGGGAATATTCCTGGCGAAATTTTCAGCGAATCTGTTTCACAAATTATTTTATCCAGACCAAGATCCGGAATGGGCTGGTCAACAACCATCAAGTTTAAAGTTCGAATACTATCACAACCATTAGATGCAATTAAAGTGTCATTGAATATACCACTAGCTGTGTAGCCGAAATAATTTTCCCCTCTGCAAATTGTTAGATTGATAAAGGTGTTTGATGATGGCTTCACAATAAGATTAAGCGTCCTGATACTATCACAACTATTCACACCTTGCAGTGTATCAATATAAATTCCCGAAGTCTTATAACCGGCATAGTTTTCACCCTGACAAAGGATTTGATTAATGTTTGTAAAGGAAGCAGGTTTGATACTAAGGTTGATAGTTCGCACACTATCACACCCCATGACACTTACTAGGGTATCTATATATATTCCTGCGCTGCTGTAACCAGCATAAGTTTTCCCCTGACAAATGGTTTGATCAATATGAGAAAATAAAATTGGATTTACCAGTAAGTTTATGGTTCGGATGCTATCGCATCCGTTAAATGCGACAAGGGTATCAATGTATGTGCCGGTAACAGTGTAACCATTGTAAGATTGGCCCGGGCAAAGCGATTGATTTATAATTGAATATTTAGTAGGTTTTACAGTAAGGTTGATCGTTCGTATACTATCGCAGCCATTAGCGGAAATTAATGTATCAATGTATGTACCGCTGGTATTGTACCCGAAAAAATTGTTGCCCTGGCAAATGGTTTGATTGATTGTAGAAAGAGAACGTGGTTTAACGATAAGATTAATTGTTCTGATACTGTCACAGCCATTTGCAGCAATCAATGTATCAATATAAGTGCCCGTTGTGCTATAACCCGCGACCGCCTTCCCCTGACAAATAGTTTGGTTAATTGTAGACAAAGAACGTGGTTTTACAGTAAGATTAATTGTTCTGACACTATCACAACCATTAGCTGCTATTAATGTATCAATATAAGTACCTGTTTTATTGTAACCATTGAAACTTAAACCCTCGCAAATCGTTTGACTGATGTTGGAGAAAGATGGGGGTTTTACTTTGAGAGCAATAGTGTCGTTATAAATTGCACAACCTGGCACTGTAACTTTTAAAATGTAACTACCAGTATTGGAAACGGCAATATTATTTAATACCGGATTTTGCAGGTTGCTGGTAAATCCGTTTGGTCCGGTCCAGTTATATGTTCCGGAACTGATCGTTTCTGCCAATAGCGAAATGGTATTTCCCAGGCAAGGATTGGAATTGATAGTATTTGCATTTGCCTGTAAAGAATTGAAATCACTAAAATAACCAAAACTACCACCTGATAATACACCTCCCTGAAGTACTCCCAATTGAAAAACATCTGATGGATTATTAATACTGATGATTGATCCATTAGGATAATTAGATAAGGGCAAATCAATCCTGGCAAAATAATATATGCCCGCAGTGCCGGGCACAACATTAAACTGGGATCCGGTAATAACTCCGCTTGTATTGTTTATCATGAAATTATTTTGTGCACCAGCCTTTACTAATAAAGTAATCACAAACGGTTCGTTGGTACTTCGTGCCACCGATACAGAACTGCTTCCGCTACAATTTACCTTTGGTAATATCGCTGAGCCAACTTCGCAGCCGATCCCCGATAGCTGGTATGCATAAGCCGGAGCCGAAGTTTTTATATAGGTAGAACTATTAGAAACTGTAAGTTCAACTGACTGGCCGATATTTAAAACTTTAATAAGAACGCCATCCTGGGTAACATTCGTAAAATTTTGTGTGGCCGTAATATAAACTTTATCATAGGGATAGTTCAGGTTACTTTTGAAAGCGATATACTCATTACCAATCACATCAATAGGCACCGTTTGATCACCTGCAAGGTCTGAGCAGACCCCTCCGTAGATATTTCCAAACAAAAGATCATCACAAAGCGTAATAGCGATTGGTTTTGAAGAAGATACTGCCGACCCTTGTAAATGCTGTGCTGCAACCTGGGATGAAGCGATGGCTGCATAAGTCTGACCTCTGTTTAAAGTAACCTGGAACGGAACATTTGCAGCGTGGCCTGTAATATTTGATGTAGGGTTTATGGATACGATTGTATTGTCTTCCGTTGCCACAATATTGAACGAGGAATAGGGGAGTGGGTTATAGGTGGGCGTATTATTTAGTAAATACTGTGAAGAAATATAGAATTGATTTCCGAGAGCATTTTTTCCTTTTAGTGCGAACATTTCCGGATTTGGACCATTTCCGTTTACTTCATAATAAACCCCTATTTTATTATCTGAAGTTATTTTAAGCCCTCTGTTTTGTATGATATTACCAGGAGAGCATTCAATATTGGTAAGCCAGGCAGTTAGGTCTACCGATTGAATTGAATTTGCTGGTATTGAAAAAGTTTGTGTCGGCAACCCTCCGTTAGCAGGTTGTGAAACTGTAACAGAACAGGGTTGTTGATAAGATGATATTTTTAGGACAATGGGTTTGTTGTAACTGTAATCAGTAGAGATAAAGGGCGCCGCAAACCAAAATGTAGTGTCTGTTTGGGCATCACTAATAAAAGTTACAGCCAGTAATATAATCAACAGGGAAATTCTTTTCATAAAGTGGATAAAGCCAAAAATAAGCTAATACCGGGTGTCATTATGAAAAAAATAATTAAATAGTTTTTCTATGCCAGGAATTGAACTTTTAGAAATAGATAACCAGACGTTTTGTTTAAAGTCAGGTAAAAGAAAATTGGGTTTTCTTGTATAAGTTTATGAGAGGAAACCCTCATAGTGCCAAAAAGAAAAAGTACTCCTGTAAATTGACAAATTCAATTTACAGGAGTACTTTCAGAAATTATAATATTTTACTTACCCTTCAAAGTCTTCAACTCTTCTTCCATCATCTCTTTCACCAGCATTGGTAAATCATACTTTGGCATCCAACCTAATTTAGTATTCGCCTTGGTTGCATCGCCGATCAGCAAGTCAACTTCCGTTGGCCTGAAATAACGTGGATGAATACCTACTACCTGTTTGCCGATGGGCAATTGATATTCGGGGTTATTACATTTTGATACAAAAGCCTTTTCTTCTATCCCTTCCCCTTTAAATTCTAATTCAATTCCTGCTTCTGCAAACGACATGCTTACAAAATCCCGTACGGTGGTAGTAATACCAGTTGCGAGAACAAAATCTTCCGGTACTTCCTGCTGCATCATCAGCCACATGCCTTCTACATAATCCTTCGCATGCCCCCAGTCTCTTTTTGCATCGAGGTTACCCAATTTCAATATATCTTCCTGGCCGGTTACAATTTTTGAAACGGCTATGGTGATTTTCCTGGTAACAAATGTTTCACCACGCAACGGACTTTCATGGTTAAATAAAATTCCGTTTACGGCATACATCTCATACGCTTCGCGGTAGTTTACCGTAATCCAGTAACCATATAATTTTGCAACGCCATAAGGTGAACGCGGGTAAAAAGGAGTAGTTTCTTTTTGAGGAACTTCCTGCACCAGCCCATACAATTCTGATGTAGATGCCTGGTAAAATTTAGTTTTCTTTTCCAGTCCCAATATGCGGATTGCTTCCAATATTCTCAATACCCCGATACCATCAGAGTTGGCGGTATATTCAGGTGTTTCAAAACTTACCTGTACATGACTTTGTGCTGCAAGGTTATAAATTTCATCCGGTTGGGTTTGCTGTATAATCCGCAACAAACTGGAGGCATCGGTAAGATCGCCATAATGCAACTGAAAACGATCTGACAGACTTTTATCATTGAATAAATGGTCAATCCTGTCGGTATTGATCAATGAACTGCGGCGCTTGATGCCATGAACGGTGTACCCTTTATTTAGTAATAGTTCCGCTAAATAAGCACCATCCTGGCCTGTAATTCCCGTAATTAATGCTGTTTTCATTCCTTTTTTTTATTGTTAAAATTATTTAATAATACTTCCCAACAGCAAAGCAATGTATTGTTTACTATAATAAATCCCTGCGAAAATATACCATCTGAAGTCAGGATAAAATTTTTTCATGAATTTCAAATGGTTTTTTATTGAAACGATCCTTACTTTTCTCAATTTCTCTTTATCAATACTGCCTTTGTGTACATGCATTACTTTGGCCTCCGGCAAAAAATGAACCTGGTATCCCAACTGCTTAAACTCCCAGCACCACAACACATCTTCGCAGTACATAAAAAAATCTTCCGATAGTTTTTTATGTGGCAACTGCGGTACGATGCTTTTATGAAACAACATAAATGCTCCCCATACCCAATCGCAATCCATAAAGCTTTTGTGATCAAAATACCGGTGAAGCATCAACGCTTCCCTTTTAGCTTTTGGCAACAGTTTATAAAAAGGAAATATTTCCAGTAATTCCCATGTGATCGTTCTAAAACGACGGCAATTGAATTGTATTGTACCATTGGGGTAAATTAACTGGCAGGTAGCCATGCCCACTTCCTTATGTGCCAGCAGGTAATCAAGGCAGATTTTTGGGGCATTGTTGATTAATTCCGTATCGCTGTTGAGCAATAACAGGTAATCACCGGTAGAATGTTGGATGCCCATGTTATTACCGCCAGCAAAGCCGGTATTGGTTTCACTGATTACCAATGTGATGCCTGGAAATTCTTTTTTAAAAAGGAGAGGGTCGCATTCGGAAGAGGCATTGTCGACTAGCACAATTTCAAAATCTATCTCCTTTAATTTTTCATACACCGACCTGATACAATTACAGGTAAGTGTAAATGTATTATAGTTAATGATGATGATTGATATTTTCATGTTGTCAGGCTACTTTATAAAAATAGGGTTTGTTACTAAGAATCTTAAAAAAGTATTGGAGTAAACACCCTATGTTTTTACTATAATCAGAAAAGTTTTGCCAACTGTATTTTGCTTTGCCACCGTTAATGATTTTATCAATCAAAAGGCAGATGCAAAATACCGGTATTTCGAAAACATAGGTTCCTGTAATAACCAGGTACCAAAAAATACCAAATTGTTTTCGGATACGCACCATGGTAGAGACTATAATTTGTCTGCCCTTGGTATCCCAAAGATTTTTACCATTTTCATTTTCGGTTGTGCCATAATAATCGCTGCTCGTGCCTCCACCCAGATGTATAACCTTCGGCTCAGCGAACAACAGTAATTTACCATGTTTCCTTAACCTGCCACACCATTCTATTTCTTCAGCATACATAAAAAAGTCATTGTCCAATAAGCCGCTTTTATGCAATCCTTCTTTTTTTACAAGAATGTAGGCACCCACCACCCAGTCAACCTCGATGGTATCTGAAATTGTTTGTACACTCGGGATGGTAGATTTAAAGCGATAACCAAGCCAGCGGATCAGCCTGCCAAGATAGGGAAGAGGCAGGAGCGTATTGAGTCCGCCTTTTATTACATGCGCCCCGGAAATTTGAGTGGTACCATCGGCGTTTAAAAGTTGCACTCCACATCCCAACGCCTCATCATGTTGTTTTAATAAGTGGATGGTTTTATCTATCGCGCCATCCAAAATGATGGTATCTGTATTGAGTATCAAAATATAATCCCCGGTTGAAAGCTCAATACCAGCATTATTGGCCCTAGCAAAACCAGCGTTGTAATGCATGGGTAAAAATATTGTACCCGGGTATTTCGCCATTACCAACGCTTCGCAATCATCCCCGGAATCGTTATCCACCAGTATTATTTCAAAACTGTGCTGTACTGTTTCACGATAAATACTCTCTATACAATCCAGTACCAGTTGGGTGGATTTATAATTTACCAGGATGATTGAAAGATCCATGCTCATTTAATTTTCGAAATTTTACCGGTATTTTCTACCGGAAAAAATCAGGCTGCTTTTTTTGTTTGCCTGAATAACAGGAATGCACAAATGAGCAGGGAGATCAATGAAATTATTCCTGCAATTAAACTGAGGGTATTGCCCAGGTTGTAGGATGGTGGCGCAAATGTAAACCTGATGGTATGATTACCCGCAGGGATATTTAAACCTCTAAATGCGTAATCTACTTTTACAATAGGCGTTTCCTTTTCATCAATATAGGCCTTCCATCCATTAGGGTAATATATTTCACTGAACACGGCAAACTGGTTAGTAGCGGCCTTGCTTTGATAGGTAATATTATCATTCAGGTTTTTAATGAGTTGAATACTGGCGCTGCTGTCAAACACGGGTTCGGCAGTTACCTTTGACTTTTCACGTTTATCTAACACTGCAGTATCCTTTGAATGCAAACTGTCCAATGCCAGCATTTCCTCATCTGCATTATTCACATATTTTAGCGTCTTTACAAACCATACCGGTCCGTTGGCGCCTGGGTTCATTTGTGCCATTGGCTGATTATTCTGGCCGCCTACGATAAAATATTTTGTATTGAGCATATTGAATACTTCCATATTACCCTTGCTCAACTGGTGTTCAATTAAATCATTGTAGAGTCCAAGCTTGGCCGGACTGTAGCCTCCAACGGAATTGTGAAAATAGGAGGTACGGGAATCCTGGAACGGATCACCACCTGCCTGGTCAAATACCCTGAAATAACTGGTATCGCTTTTTATTTGATTATCCGCAGCAGTTGGTGTAAAGCCCGATAAATAATCTTCCGGTGTAGCATACTTGCTTTTATTCAAATACCGGGAGGATACAGTGATAAGGTCGATAAAGGAAATAAGCGCCAATAAACTGATAGCTGTTACCGGGTTAATTTTCTTTTTTACTCCAAGCCAGATGATAGCACCACCTATTGCAAAAAACAGGATCAGCCTGAATAAATCACTGCCAAACAATCCTTTTCTGTCCTCTATCAATGCTTTATTAAAACTGGTTGCAAGCGTATTTGCCTGGTTAGTCATTTCAGGCGTGGGTTGTTTGCCCTGGGCCATTGACTGTGCCAATTGCTCCGTGATGGATTTCTTTATCTCCTTTGTTTTGTCATTGGTGAAGGATGACATGAAGTATACTGCCGTAAGTAATACCAATACAGCACCGCAACTGATAGCAGCATATTTTAGTTTTTTAAACAAAAGTCCCTGGTCCAGTTTGCCATAAAAAATTTGCTGCACGGCAAGCGAGGCAATGAGGGCGAATGTAAATTGCGGAAGCACCATTGCCATGGATGGTGCCCTGAATTTATTGTAGGCAGGTAAATGATCAAATAGAAAGTAATTGACAGCCGCAAAATTGCTGCCCCATGCCAGCACGATACCAATGATGGTACCCGGAATTAACCAGCATAAATATTTTTTTGGAACAATAAAAAGACCAATAATAAACAGCATACAAATAATGGCACCCAGGTAAACCGGGCCTGCTGTATTGGGTTGATCGCCCCAGTAGGGCGACATGAAACGATAGAAATAATTGATGCCTTCATTGGGTAATCCTGATTCCTGCAAAGCAGCAATTACCTTGCTGTTTTCTCCAAATTCCGCAGGATCGTTACTGCTCCCTGAATAATTTGGTAATATAAAAGTGAGTGTTTCTTCTTTACCATAACTCCATTGAAAAGCGTAATCTTTTTTTAATCCTCCTTCGGAGAGATTTTCCTTCTTTACACCCAGTGTCAGTTCGCTTCTGCCTCCCCGCATGGTTTCTTTTGCATACTCTTTAGTAGGCAATAATATTACCGCAAATGAACAGGCACTGATAGCAACTGCCACAAACGCCAATGTAGCAGCACTTATCAAATGTTTAAAATCTTTGGTTTTAAATTTTTGAATTAAAAAAGTTATACCCAGGCAAACAATGAGCAACATAAAATAATAAACTATCTGCACATGGTTTTGGTTAAAGAACATGTTTGTTGCAATTAATGTAACTGCAAAACCCCAAATATATTTTCGTTGCATCAATAAAATGATACCAGCCAATACAAGGGGAGCATAGCCCATGGTGGCAAATTTTGTAACATGGCCTACCATGGTAATGATGGCGTTATAAGAAGCGTAGGAATATGCCAATGCACCCAATATTCCAATCCATGGATTTAACTTTAGAACCTGGGTTAAAATATAAAAACAAATACACGATAAAAAGAAAAGGCTGGCCGGCGAGGGAAGAAACAGCGTAAATAAACTATGCATCCACCCAATGCCAATATTATAGGTAGCGCCAAACAGTATCTGGAACGTGGGCATACCACCAAACATGGAGTTGGTCCATAG
This sequence comes from Ferruginibacter sp., assembly GCA_031424955.1. Classification (GTDB taxonomy): domain Bacteria; phylum Bacteroidota; class Bacteroidia; order Chitinophagales; family Chitinophagaceae; genus Ferruginibacter. Next base: position 33,904 of record JANPIJ010000037.1, read on the forward strand.
CGGATAGGTGCCATTTTTTTCAAAAAATTCAATGGACTGTTGCATCATTCCCCTGCTACCCAACATATCATGCTGGCTAACTACCATCCCCTGGAATATGGGCAGGCAGTACACAACAGCAATAACCAGGAATATAGCCACCGCAATTGCATGTGGCAGCATGTTTTTGAAATTAAAATTCTTCATGAAGCGATTTGATTATGAGGCGGCAAATTAACGCAAATAATCTAAACCTCCGTCCCCTCCCGATAAAAGATCGGGACCTTGTTCCGGGGAGTTATTCGAAGAGCATTCCTTTTGTAAAAAATTTATAACCAATTTTCAAAAATAAAAAATCAGAAATGAATAATTCAGGGGGTTGCACCTTAATACTATGCATTTTATTCCCTTTTAGCGGATGGGGGTGAATGAGTTACTGCCCTGCTCCCTGCATACTTTCCTGCATATTGCCCTGTTCTCCCTTCATGTTCTTGCGCTTCAGCAATGACACATCAAACTTTCCAAAACGCCAGTTAAAATTGAGTCTCAGCACCTGCGGATCACGCCGGCGATCAGTGGACTGGATGAAATATACTGATTCGGTGTATGTACTATTAAGCCTTGTGCGGAAAATATCACTCATTTGCAAAGTCAAAGAAGCAGCATTATTTTTAAGTAAGTCTTTGCGGATTGCAATATCAAATCCATAAAAAGGCTTGATGAAGCCCTGGGCTGAAGGCAGCATTCCACCACCAAACATCATTCCGCCACCGCCTCCGCCTGGTTGCACAAGGGTCTTAGCCTGGTAATCGCCACTTAACTGGATAGAATAGTTTTTGGGAAGCTTAAAACTGTTATTAATTTTCAGGAACCAGCTTACCTGGCTATTGTCTACACCACCCGGCAGGTTACCCGCTTTTAATGTAACGTTAAACAGGTTCAGGTTGCTCGTTAAATCCCACCATTTGGTGATCTTGTTCCTGGATGTGAATTCTAAACCATAGGTATAACTCTGGGAAGCATTGGCATAACTCGTAAATAAAACGGTATCCGGTTTTGCCGGTGCATTGGGGTTTTTTTCAGGGTACTGGTACCGTGCTATCAGGTCGTTGGTGTTTTTAAAATAAATGGTTGAAAGCAGGTTATGCCCGTTTGCAAGCTGGTTTTGATAAGATATTTCCAGCAGGTTGGTAAATTCGGGCACCAGGTTGGGATTACCTTTACTTAAGTTCAATGAATCTGTGAAATCAATAAATGGTATCAACTGGAAAAAGTTAGGCCGGTTTATTTTTCTTGAATAATTCAATTGCATATCCTGCTTGTCCGTCAGTTTATAAGTAGCAAATGCACTTGGGAAAATACTGAAGGGGAATTCATTGGAGAATTTCTGACCGGTATTGATGAGTGTGCCATCATATTTAGAACTTTCTATCCTCAAACCTAGCTGGTAGCTAAATTTTTTAATTTGCTGTGAAAACGTACCATAAGCGGCAAGTACCCGGTCGGTAAATTGATAACTGTTGTTCAGTTGGGTAAGTGGTATTTGCTTACCTGATGTGGGATCTTTTACAAAATTTTCATTGAAGCTGTTAAAATTCCTGAGTGCAATCCTGGCTCCGCCTTCAATTTTTGTGGTTGAGGTAATAGGATTTGAATAGTCCGTTTGAGCAGTAAAGAATTTGGTGGTTCCGCCACCCAGTGAACTTTGGTAGATCAATGGTATTTTCGGGTTGGTGTTGGGGAAAAAATATTGAGTTGAAATCTCATTTTCGTTGTCGTTTTCTCTGTAATTGTAGTTAATATCCGCGGTAATTTCCTTATTTGCTTTTGCGAAATTGTGTTTGAAACTCAGCGTAGATCCATAGTTCTTAAAGTTAAATTCTCCAAAGCTGTTGCGGAAGCCGTAATCTGAAACGGAGTAAGTAGGGTAGGTGGTATCCCTGTTTACATTAATCAGATCGGTATTCTTAAATTGTCCTCTTACTATGTTTCCTGCAATGCTTATGGTGTTGCGATTATCTATGAAATAATCGAGACCCATTCTTCCAAAACCAAAAAAACCTGTTCCAACCGGGCCATTTTTTTGACTTAAATGAGCTACCGCATTATTAAAATAATCGGTACGGTCCGTACTTGCCGTAGAAATAGATTTGCGAAAACCAAGCTGGGCGGCAGCAAAAAAGTTGATCTTTTGTTGCTTTATGTTAATGTCCCCCCCGAAACCAGGCCTGGCACGACTATCAATACTTGCCCGTATACTTCCGTTGTAACCGGCTTTACGGTTCTTTTTCATCACGATATTTAAAATACCGGCGCCACCACCCGAAGCATCAAATTTTGCAGAAGGGTTGGTAATGATTTCTACGGTAGCAATGGCGTCTGCAGGAATCTGTTCTAAAGTCATAGTAGTTGGCCGGCCATCTACAAATATCTGCGGAGCCGCATTTCTCAGGGTCACATTGCCATCAATATCCACATTCAGGCTGGGTACATTTTTCATTACGTCTACAGCAGTTCCTCCAACACTTGCAAGATTCTTTTCTACATTAAAAATTTTGCGGTCAATACTCATCGTCAACAATGCTTTATCAGCCGTTACCGTTACTCCTTCCAGTTGTTGCGCATCCGTTTCCATCTTAATATTTCCAAGGTCTTTATCCACCGCACTTAGCATACTGCTCATATCGCCCGGTTTGGCGCCTGCCATATTCAGTACAAATGCTGGTTTTTGTTCAATGCTTTTATAACCGATCGCTGTGATAACTAATTTATAAGAAGCCATAATGGACAAATTCTCCAGGCTGAATTCTCCCTTTTTAGTAGTAAGCATTCCGGAAACAATTACATCCTTCCTTTTTTTAGATACAGAATCAAATTTATTTTGGAGTAACTGGATTGATGCAGCATCAATTGGTTTATTGGTGGCCGCATCTATTACTTTTCCGTAAAAGTGCCCCATGTTCATATTTTGTCCGCCTGCCCTGGCAGCACCTCCTCCTCCGGGAAACTGGGCTGATAAGTTAAAAGTTAATAGTAGCAAAAAAAATGATGCAGCAGTTCGGATGATTGTCTTCATTAATTATAAATATTTGTAGTTGAGTTGCGCAATGTTAAACCAAAGTTCCCTGAATATGTTTAACTGTAACAGCAGATTATTGATGAACGGTAGTATAGCGTTGACAAAAGCACGTATATTACAAAAATGCTTTATTTTGTAAGAAAGGTAAATAAAACCTGGATCAGCCCAATGAGTAATCCAAAAACTCCGCCGATGATTTCAAGAAATTTGAATTCCTTTTTAGTAATCTGGTTTAAAATATCTTCTAATTTTTCTGAAGAAAAGCCAGCCACTTTTTCGGTGACAATTTTTTCAAGGTCAAGGTCGTGCTGCAGTTTATTCATGTAACTTTTCATCAACACGGGAAAAAGTAATTCCAGTTCCACCAAAAATGCATCTTTGAACTGCACAATTGTTTTTTCACCGAGCAACATACCCAGCATTGGAAACACTTCTTTTAATTTATGCCGCATGAAGTGGTCGATATGAGCTTCGATATCCGGCCGTAATTTCTCCAAATTATCCGGACTGGTAATTTTAGATTCTATTTCATCAAACGAAAGGAGTTCTTTACTCACCACCTGGCCGAGCTTTTCTGCAATCAGGCGTTGGTTTTTAGGGAATATTCCCTGGATCTTTAATCCTAAAATCACAATGGGTTTCCTTGGATGAAAAAGCATCTTTATGGCAATCCAGGTTGTGATCCATCCGGTAAAGGCTGCAAGTGAAAGGGTAATGAAAAATCCGGTAACGTTCATATTGTATTTTGGGCTGCAAAGAAAAGAAATAAAAAAGTATTTTAAATGTAATTTTGTTCAGGAAATGTTTTTTGCTATTTTTGCCATCCAATAAAAAACGGTAGTCGTAGCTCAGTTGGTTAGAGCATCAGATTGTGATTCTGAGGGTCGGGGGTTCGAGCCCCCTCGATTACCCACCGAAAGAGTTCTGCAGAATGCAGGACTCTTTTTTTATATGTAACTTTTTGATCCGGATATTTTAATCTATCAGTAATATCCTTCAAATGGCATATTGCAGACAATCCAGAGCCAGTATGAGCTTTTCACACCGCGAATATTTAATCTTCTCAAAATAAAATTCGGGCATGCTTTTGGTCAACATTTTAGGTGAACAATTGTTAATTACTTAAGGTTTAAAAGTATAGCCCGGGCGCAATTAGTTTTTAACATGCGGCCATGTATATCTGCCACTTATCATTTTTTAGGAAAACATTAGTCCAAAAGGATTTGTTAATCCAATAAATAATATAATTTTTCCGTTAATTTTACTTTATGCTAAAAATTCAGCAGATAATTATGAGCAAAAAATTCTTTCCGGTATTCCTGGTATTAACAGGAACCATTCTTTTTCTCGCCTTTCAAACGCAGGGCAGGGGTGGAGATGATAATCCAAAATCAAAGAATGAAAAAATCTTACAAACTGTTGGAATGTTGTTGGAACAGGGACATTTCAGTCCCAAAAAGGTCGATGATGACTTCTCCAAATTGGTTTTAAAACGCTTTATCAATGATCTGGACGATGATAAAACTATTTTCCTGCAAAGCGATATTGATAGTTTCAAAAGATTCGAATCGAAAATAGACAACGAAATTCATGGAGAAAAGCTCGAATCTTTTTACGTGTTGAGTGAATCGTATACCCGTCGTTTGAACGAAGCTTCCGAGTATTATAAAACGATATTGACGAAGCCTTTCGATTTTAGCAAGGACGAAAATATTGTACTGGATGGGGATAAGGTAACTTACCCTACAACAGACGCTGATAGAAAAGAAGTATGGCGCAAACGTTTAAAATACCTGGTGCTTACCAAATATTCCGATATGATTGAAGATCGGGAAAAAAATAAAAATAAGGTTGAAACTAAAGGTGTAAAGGATAGTGGCAGTACTAAATTTGTTTACAAAGCCGACAGTACCATTGAACGGGAAGCCAGGGAACAGGTGAGGAAGCAGATTGAGCGTTATTTTACTACATTAAAAAACCATAATAAAACCGATGAACTGTTTAGCTCCTTTGTAAATGCAGTAACCGGTGCGATGGACCCTCATTCCAATTATTTTGCTCCCGTAGATAGCCGGGCCTTTTCTGAACAAATGAGCGGAAAGTTTTATGGTATAGGCGCCCAGTTAAAAGAAGATCAAAGCAAAATAAAGATTGCCAGCCTGGTAACAGGCGGCCCGGCCTGGAAAAGTGGTGAACTGGGGGTGGAAGATGAGATCATTAAAATTGGACAGGGTGCCGCTGAACCGGTTGACGTTACTGGTTACGCCGTAACGGATGCCGTAAAGCTAATACGTGGCGCAGATAAAGGAACTGAAGTGAGAATAACAGTTCGCAAACCCGATGGAAGTTTAAAAGTGATCATACTTAAAAGAGATGAAATTAAACTGGATGACACATTTGCCAGGAGCGCTATCATCAAGGGCGAACATAAAATCGGCTATATTTATCTGCCTGAGTTTTATATGGATTTTGAAGACCCCAAAGGAGCAAGATGTTCAGACGATGTGGCGAGGGAAGTAGAAAAACTGAAAGCTGAAAAAGTAGAAGGAATTGTGATAGATCTTCGCGGCAATGGCGGAGGCTCACTTCCTGAAGTGGTAAAAATGGCTGGCCTTTTTATTGAAGACGGACCAATATGCCAGGTTAGGGGAAGGGACGAAAAGCAACCTTATCAATGGAAGGACAGGGATAAAACGGTATTATATGATGGCCCCCTAACAGTTATGGTGGACGAATTTAGTGCATCGGCTTCTGAAATATTCGCCGCTGCTATACAGGATTATAAGAGAGGAATTATTGTGGGCAGTACTTCTACCTATGGAAAGGGTACCGTACAGCGTACTATTCCATTAACGCCTGAAAATGAAAGCGCCATTTTTAATAAAAAGGGGGAGGACTTAGGTACTGTGAAGCTTACGCTTCAGAAATTTTACAGGATAAACGGTGGGGCCACGCAGTTAAGGGGAGTTGTTCCGGATGTAGTTATACCAGACAGAATGGAACTTGCCAAAGCACGGGAAAAAGACAATCCTACTTCATTAAGCTGGGATGAAATAGCCAAGGTTGATTATAAACCGTGGACCAGTACTTTTAGCACGGATGTGGTTGCAGCATCGGCCAGCGAACAAGCGAAAAACAACGTTACTTTTAAGAAAATGAGGGAAAAAATTGATTCTATTGACAAGGAAAATGATCGTGCCTACTCTTTGAATCTTATCAAATACCAAACCGCTCAAAAACAATTAAAAGCAAGGTACAAACAACTGGAAGAGCTGTTGAAATTATCGAACCAATTGAATGTGAAAAATGTGGAAGCTGATAACGCCAGGTTAACAGCCGACAAGGAAAAGGCGGAAAAGAATAAAAGATTTTTGAATACATTAAAGGATGATATTTATGTGGATGAGGCCGTAAAGGTTACCAATAGAATGATAACCCAGAGTAACATAGCGCTAAATCATGGTTCCGTAGTAACACCTGGTAATAAAAATTAACCGGCCGTAACGCGAATACACATATTATTTGCTAATGAAAAAATCCCACAGTGTTTATTACTGTGGGATTTTTTTGCAGTTAACACCTGGGAAAATAAATGACAATGCCCCCCGGCCATTCAAATTATAGGTACTTCCAGGTCTTACAGGCTAATAAGTTTCGCTGCATGATTTATTCAAAACAGTGCCTGTTAAACCATCATCCTTTAATCATAAATATCGTTCTTCTATGATCTTTTTATGATGTGTAAAATGCCCGATCACAATAAATCCTAATTGGTGTACTGTGAATGGATTATTATTGGCAATGCCGGTTCCCGCTAACATTTCCGGAGTAAAACTATCAAACAAAAAAAGGCTTGATTTTCTTACTGCAATAAATTCCGCGGTTAAACTCTCCCAGGTTCTGTTGTTGGCGGTGGATGCTGCAGCATACTCATTTTCATCGAAACCCGGCAGTGAAGCGCTATCTTTTCTTGCGAAGCATAAAGCCCGGAAAGTTAAAATTCTTTCAGTATCAATTATATGCTGCAATAATTCCCTAAGCGTCCATTTCCCTTCCGCATAGGCAAACAATGACTTTTCTTCAGATATAGACGGCAGGAACTCTTTTATAATCATGGACTGATTGGTAAATGCAGTTGCCAGGTCTTTTTCCTTTACCTGGTCGATGTAAAGCTGGAAATAGCCGGGTTGATTTGTGGGAGATGAATTTGACATGTCGTTTAGATTAAAAATGAAAACCGCAGATGTGCCTGATAATAATCAGCAAATCTGCGGTTGAATTAATTTTCAGTTGTTATTTATCCTTTAGTTGATTTTTTGAGCTTAGGCTTAGGCAATGTTTCTTTCGTTACTTTTCTTTCCCCCTTTAGTGTAGCAGCTAATTTAATCGCTCCATACGCATTGAGTAATCCACCGGTTTTTGATATCTCGCTCAAAGGCGTTCTTTCTTCAGTTCCCGGAATGTTCACATCATCAGCAGGTGCGGTTGCCGATTTCTCAATTACATACTTTAATTGTTTAGCTGAGAGGGTTGGGTAGTGTTCCAAAATAAATGCTGCAGTTCCGGCAACTACCGGACAAGCCATACTTGTGCCTGAAGCATTACCGTAGGTATTTCCACCCGGTATGGTTGAATAGATTTGTACGCCGGGAGCAAAAACATCTACCTCCTTTTTACCATAATTGCTAAAACGGGCGGTAATACCTCCATTTTTAGTATCTCCGCTTGCACCTACCGTAATCCAGTTAGTGGCTTTTGCTTTTGCATCCTTGTAAACAGGAGAGGGGAAATTATCAGATGAATCAATGTTTTTAGAATCATTGCCGGCAGCGTGTACCAATAAAACACCCTTTTGTTCTGCATATTTTACTGCATCATCCACCCATTCCTTTTCAGGGGAAAAGTCTTTTCCAAAACTCATGCTAACAACCTGCGCTCCATTGTCTACTGCATATCGTATTGCAAGCGCAATATCCTTATCATGCTCATCGCCATCCGGAACGGCTCTGATCATCATAATGCGTACATTATCCGCGATCCCATCTATTCCTTTTTTATTGTTTCTAACGGCAGCAATAATACCAGCGCAATGTGTGCCATGAAATGGTGTGGACGCCATAATATCGTTATTACCATAAAAACGATCGTTAATATCCGCTTCATTGTCTTTTACAATTTCTTTGCGGTATTCTTCAGGTGCGTTGTTCGCCGCATCTGCTTTCCTGAGCTGTCCTTCAAATTCATCAATGATCTGTTTGTTGGTAATTTCATCACTTCCGTTTCCTTTGCAAAGCTGTACTAAAAACAACTTTGTTCTTTTTGCATCCGCATCGGTAGCCGTGTATTTTTCCAGGTCAGTGCAATTGTATTCTTCCTTACCCAGGCTTTTGGCAATTACGGAATCACCTTTTAAAAAACCGGGTAATAGTTTTCTCATAAAGGCGATTTCTGCCGGATTTACATCACCCACTATTTTTTGCTGCGCCTTTTTAAATAGTTCCAGTTCTGCCTTTTCTTCTGGCTTAATAGAAGACTCATCGGGGATCAGGCTGCCATATTTTAGTTTCAGTTTATTGTACACACGGGCTGCTTCGTAGCTGTCCTGCTTTACATTACGACCATCTTTGCCTCCAAGGAAATTCCACCCATGTACATCATCTACATACCCGTTTTTATCATCGTCTATACCATTGCCCGGTATTTCTTTGGGGTTGGTCCACATAACCGGTTTCAGGTCTTCATGGAGTGTATCGATACCACTATCAATTACTGCAACAACCACCTGCTTACTTTTGAGTTTTTTGGCTTTTACAAAGTTGTATGCTTTGTCCAGGCTAATTCCGTAAATACCGGTACTATCTTTATCCTGCAGGTGCCAGTTTTTGGGCAATACACCCGTTGACGTTTGGGAAAAAACTATTGTCCCGTAAAAAAGGGCCGTACTGATGAGTAAAAATATTTTCTTCATGTGGATTTTTTTGTGAACCTGCAATTTATCACAAAGGAGCCAAATACAGGCGCCATTTGTAAAAGACTCTGAAATAAATGCAAATATTAACAGTGTGTTGCAGTGAGGCTTTACATCAAAAAGTTGTACAAAAGATAGCCTGGGGGGAAAATGAAAGCGTTTTGGGGAGCGAACTCAAATATTCCATAAACAGTGCTTCCACTGCCGCTCATTGAAGCATATAAAGCTCCATTTTCATACAATGCATCTTTGATCACTTTTATTTCCGGGTGTTTTTCAAATACCGGCTTTTCAAATTCGTTGATTAGCCTTTCTTTCCATTGTGTTACAGGAAGGGAAATGATGGAAGCAGGAGATCGATCTCCGCTTTTTTGTGAAATATCATTCGCTGGTAAGGAATTAATTTGCGAAAAGGCCCAACCGGTATTTATATGTATTCCGGGATTAACCAGTACGATACGGTAACCCGAAAGTGTTAACCCGATCGGATAGAGTGCTTCCCCGCGCCCGGTGGCAATGCATGGTTTGTTGATGATAAAAAAAGGGCAATCGCTTCCCAGTTTCAATGCATATTGTAGCAATTGGTCATTCGTAAGATGCAATGCAAATTTTTCATTCAATGCGATTAATGTAAATGCAGCATCTGCAGAGCCGCCTCCCAGCCCTGCGCCCATGGGAATTGCCTTGTGCAGGTGAATTTTTATAGAAGGTAATTGGGGGAAATCGTTTAGGAGCAGGTGATAAGCTTTAATGCAAAGGTTATCCTTTTCATCGCCGCTGATGTGAAAACCCGATTGTGAAAATATTACCCGGGAAGGCTGTTTATGATCTGTAGAATGAATTATTTCAAGTGCGTCACGTAATGGTATGGGGTAGAATAAGGTTTCAAGATTGTGGTATCCATCAGCTCTCTTACCTGTAATGATTAAACCCAGGTTTATTTTACAATTGGGAAAGACAAGCATTTTAATGGATAATTGATAATTTTTTAATTGATCATTGTGCTGGCTGAACTTCCCTGTTGTGTTGGAGATGGATTCTAACAGGAAATAATATTACCAAATAAGAATTATCCGTTATCAATTAAATAATTATCCATTAGAAGATCCTTTCTTCCTGCTTTTAATCTCGTCACGGATGGCAATGGCCCGTATATAATCTTCCTGTTCCAATACTTCATTCAGCAGGTTATTCAGTTCTTCTGTTGACATACCTTTTAAATCATCCCTGCCACCGGTTTCAGTAGTTACAGGGGCAGTTGATTTTTTCTTTTTAGCATCGCCTTCCATTAATATGCCGGCGCTGTCCAGGATATTATCGTAGGTAAAGATCGAACAACCGAAACGTACTGCAAGGGCCAGTGCATCCGACGTTCTTGAATCTATTTCCACTGTATCATTCTCACTGCTACATACCAATTTGCTGTAAAAGATACCTTCCTGTAAATCGTTGATAACTACTTCGTGCAATTCTACATTGAATGCCATCATGAAGTTTTTCATCAGGTCGTGTGTGAGCGGACGGCTTGGGCTCATTCTTTCCAGGGCAACTGCGATAGCCTGTGCTTCAAAACCACCAATAACAATCGGTAAACGGCGCAATCCGTTTACCTCCCCCAATACCACTGCATAGCTATGTGTTTGGGTAATGCTGTGCGACAAGGCTACTATTTCCAGTTCAATTTTCTTCATAATCGATTTGTCAAAAGGGTAGTAAGTTAACTTCCAAAAAGCAAATATAAAAAACAAAAACCTTTCAATGGTATTTGAAAGGCTTTATAAATGAAATTAATCATTTTAATGGATCATTTTAGTTTCGGACATTGGATGCAACCAGCCCTGCTGAATAATTATCATCATCTCTTCAATGAAGCCAGTTTCTATCTTCTTCATTTAATCTCATAATTCCACTAATGATATAATATTGTCTATTTTGCCGGCTGGGATTATGCCCCTTTCAACTTCCTTACTGCTTCAATAATTTTTGGCATTACTTCAAAAGCATCTCCAACTATACCATAATCTGCTGCCTTAAAGAAGGGCGCTTCGGGGTCCTTATTGATCACTACAATTGTTTTGCTTCTGTTAACGCCTGCCAAATGCTGTATTGCACCGGATATTCCAATGGCAAAATATAAATTGGGTGCAATGGCGATGCCGGTTTGGCCGACATGCTCATGATGCGGTCTCCAGTGTATATCTGCCACAGGACGGCTACAGGCAGTAGCTGCGCCCAGCAGTTTGGCAAGATCAGTAACCAGGGCCCAGTTTTCAGGTCCCTTCAAACCGCGGCCACCACTTACTACAATTTCCGCTTCCGTCAGGGGAACTTCACCTACAATTTTATTTACAGCCGTTACTTTCACTTTTGCAGTATCCACGGTTGCTGTAAATTCTGATACTTCTGCAACACCATCAGTAGTGGTTATGGAATACGAGTTAGGGTTTAATGCAACTATTTTCACCTGTGTACTGATTGCCACATTTGCAAATGCCTTCCCGCTAAATACATTCTTCTTCACTATAAATCCGTTAGTGGTATCAGGCAGTGCAATGGCACCGGTAACCAACCCAGCCTTTAACCGTACACTCAATCGGGGCGCCACCGCCTTACCACTCAGGTTATTGGAAAATATAATGACCGAAGCGCCTGTTGCAATCGCTGCATCAGCAATGACTTTAGTAAATACCTGTGCATCCATTTCATCCAGGGCCGGGTTCTTTACCGTATGTACTTTTTGAATACCATATTTTCCCAGGGTAGTCATATCTTCTGTAACAGTACCCAGCACAATGGCTTCTGCCCCTACACCCAGTTGCTCCGCCACTTTAGCACCATAACAGGCTGCTTCAAAAGATGACTTCCTGATCTGTCCATCGGCCTGGTCTAAAAAAACTACAACACTCATGATATAGAATTTATAAGTTTATTAAAATAATGTTTTAAGATGGTAGTAGTATTTGTTTCGGTTTTGGTCGCTCCACAATGATTTGCAAGTACAAGTGAGTGACACAACAATGCCGCTATGAAAATCCGATGCTGGTAAAAAAATTATGCACCAATAAAATTAAAAGTAATAACAAACATTCAATACTAATTCAACCTAAGTTCCCCCTTCGGGGGACAGGGGGCTATTAAAAAACCTTCACTTCCTCATGCAGCAGCCTAACCAGTTCTTCCGGAGTGTCTGCTGAAACAAGCTTCACGCCTGCTTTTGCCGGGGGCAAGTCGAATGAAGCAATAGAAGTAAATGGATCAATTATAATAGGTTCTACCACTTTCAATGGTTTGCTCCTGGCTCCCATAATTCCTTTCATATTGGGGATTCGTTGTTCGGCTACTCCTTTCTGGCAACTTACCACTACCGGCAGATTCACCTCGTCAGTTTCCTCGCCCCCTTCAATTTCACGGATTACCGTGGCTTTATTACCATCCAGGTCAAATTTTATTGCCAGTGAAACATAGGGGAAATCCAGTAATTCTGCTACCATTCCACCAATAGAAGATCCGTTGTAATCAATGGTTTCTTTACCGGTAAATATGAGGTCATAACTACCTTCCCTGGCTACGGCTGCGATTTGTGATGCGATGTAATAGCTGTCATGGCTTTCTGCATTTACACGGATGGCTTCATCGCCGCCCAATGCCAGCGCTTTTCTTATAATGGGATCACAATCCGGAAGGCCAACTGTTACCAGGTGAATAGTAGTGGCAGTATCTTTTTCTTTCAATTCGATGGCCCTTACAAGGGCATACCATTCATCATAAGGATTGATGATCCACTGTACCCCGTCGGCAGCGAATTTCGTATTGTTATCTGCGAAGGCTATTTTTGCAGTAGTGTCCGGCGTTTTAGTGATACAGACTAATATTTTCATATATTAATTTTAGCAAGGAAAAAATAAGTTGTTTATGCAACTATTGACAAAGATAAGATTTGTACATAAATATTGAATACAAAAACCAAAAAAAATATTACCGCATGAGCAGGATAGCAAAATTACTGGAATACATGAAGACTGCTGGGAAAGATAGTTTTCTACAACATGCACTGGCACTGGAATACATCAAGATTGGCGAGGATGAAGAGGCAAGAAATCTCTTTAATGAATTGTTGCTTAGGGAGCCTACGTATATAGGGTCTTATTATCATTTGGGCAAGTTACTGGAGCGGGCAGGTGACTTTGATAAAGCCATCCGCATTTATAAACGGGGGATGGAAGAAGCCAGGAGAGCGGGAGATAATCACACACACAATGAATTACAGGGGGCGTTGGAAGATATAGAGGAGTAAAACCCACCAAACCCTCCGTTCCTCCGCGAAAAAGACTATAATGCAGCAGACTTCGAAAATTATTTTATCATTTAATTTAAAAACCACCCATTCGTGTTCCTTCTGCTTTTTCGGGGGTAGGGATGGAACTTCTCATTTGCATCATTTGCCTTTTGAAGAATGGTAAGGAGTGGGCCCTCTCAATCGATGGATCTTTTAGAAAAATTTAAACAGTATATACGGAAAGAAAATCTGTTTCAGTCAAACGACAGGCTAATACTTGCCGTGAGTGGGGGTATAGATTCCGTCGTATTGTGCGAACTGGTTAAACAGGTGGGCTATGACTTTGTGATGGCACACTGCAATTTTCAATTGAGAGGAGATGACAGCAATCGGGATGAGGCATTCGTAACCGCCCTGGCCCAAAAATATAATGTGCCATTTTACATAAAAACATTTGATACGGTTGATTATGCCCGGGCTACAAAAAAATCGATAGAGGAAGCTGCTAGGGACCTTCGGTACGAGTGGTTTTACTCTTTGATTGAAGATGAAAAATTGCCGGGTCACAAAAAGAATGAAAATGAAACCGGTCCCTCAAAAGCCCGCTATATTCTGACTGCTCACCATGCGGATGACAATATAGAAACGGTAATGATGAACTTTTTTAGAGGCACCGGAATTACCGGCCTGAGGGGGATATTGCCAAAACAAGGAAAGCTGATCCGCCCTTTGTTATTTGCCCGCCGAAACGACCTGGAGACCTTTGTAAAATTGAATGGGCTTCAATTTGTGACCGATTACACCAACCTGGAGAATGAATATACCCGTAATTATTTCCGTAATAAAATTATTCCACTGGTAAGCGAAAGCTTCCCGGAGGCTACGAATAATGTATTGAAAAATATTCAGCGTTTTAGAGAAACAGAAATTTTGTACCAGCAGTCAGTTGAATTGCACAAGAAGAAATTATTGGAATATAAAGGAGAGGAGATACATATTCCTGTGTTAAAATTATTAAAGACGGAGCCATTGGCAACCGTACTTTATGAGATCATCAAAGCGGTTGGTTTTACTGCACACCAAACGGAAGATGCTATTGGATTATTAAAAAGTGAAACGGGTAAATTCATCCAGTCTTCCACCCACCGAATCATTAAAAACCGCAACTGGCTGATCATTTCACCCAGGCAGACAATCGAAGCAGATAATATATTGATTGATGAAAACGAAACTGAAATTGTGTTTAAGAAGGGTACACTTTCAATAAAGAAAATTCCCAAATCACAGTTTTCGATGGTTAATAATCTCATGATTGCACAGGTTGATTTTGCACAAATAAAATTCCCTTTGTTGTTACGCAAATGGAAACAGGGGGATTATTTTTATCCCCTTGGCATGGAAAAGAAAAAGAAACTCAGCAGGTTTTTTATTGATCAAAAACTGTCGCTCACCCAAAAAGAGAATACCTGGGTAATTGAAATGGACAAAAAAATTATCTGGGTGGTGGGCATGAGGATGGATAACCGCTTTAAAATCAGGGAATCTACCCAACACATTTATTCTTTTGTATTACATTAGGATGCGGTGCCGGTAATAAGATTGATCATGCGTTGAAATAAAAAGGGATGTAATGCAAGCGGAAATGCCAACCCGAATACGGCGCCCCATAAGTGTGCATCATGATTAATATTGTCACGGCTTTGTTTGGCTGCATACACACAGTAAATCAGGTAAAGAGGACCAAAAATATAAGCCGGAATAACCGGTGGAATAAAAAAGAATCCTATTTTATTTGTAGGGTCAAATATTATTCCTGTAAAAACTATTGCAGATACCGCACCTGAAGCGCCCAGGCTCCTGTAATTAGGATCGTTTTGGTGTTTTATGTAACTCGGAATATCTGCAATCACCATCCCTCCAAAATACAAAACCAGGTACATCCATTTGCCGGACAACTGTTCACATCCCGACTCTACATATTGCCCGAAAATAAACAAGGTGAACATGTTGAATATTAAATGCATCCAGTCTCCATGCAAAAAGCCGGATGTAAGAAAACGATACCATTGATTTTTTGCCTTTACTTCTACCGGCCACATAATCAGGTCGTTCATGATTTTATCGCTGCTGAAGGCAGAGAAGCTAACGAGGCAGGTGATAATAATAATTCCAATAGTGATAGAGAGGTTTTCCATGTACGATATTTTTTGCAATATAGCTATTGATGATGATATTTTTCGTTTCGTAAAATGGAACAAGCCCTGTAAACCTGCTCCGCCAGAATTAACCGGACCAACTGGTGTGGAAAAACCAGTTGCGATAAACTCCATTTATAATTGGCTCTTTGCATTACGGCTTCGCCAACGCCATAAGCACCGCCAATTAAGAATATGATATTTTTTATACTTTCATTGGCCCTTGATTGAATAAAAATGGCAAATCCTTCACTGGTGAATTGTTTCCCCCGTTCTTCCAGCAGAACCAGGTAATCGTCTTTTTGCAATGCATTCAGGATAATCTCCGCCTCCTTTTTCTTCAGATCATTTTCACTTAAAGTAGCCGCATTTTTGGGCACGGCTAAAATGTTCCATTCAACCGGAAAGTAGTTGGCAATACGTTTTGTAAACAATTCAACACCCTCTTTTACATAGGGCTCATGCCCCTTCCCAACCGTCCAAAATTGAAGTTTCATAGTTTTATTTGTTGCAAAAATGCATAAAGAGTTGGGTTCAATAAAATAAATCTCTATTTTTGCAATCCATTAGTAAAAAACGCTTTTGCATTTCTAGCTAATATGGCTGCGTAGCTCAATTGAATAGAGCATCTGACTACGGATCAGAAGGTTTTAGGTTTGAATCCTAACGCGGTCACACTTACAGGTAAAGGGTTTCAAGCAATTGGAACCCTTTCTTATTTTTAGTATTTGCATTAATCCCTTTTTTGCGGCTATCCACTCATTTTTTATCTCCCTATTAATTTAAAATCAGGCATTTATTCAATGACACCATATTCGAGATAATCATTTGACAAAAAACGGGCGAAAGGTACACACCTACATATTTCAATCAAACAAAATTTTTGATCACGGGCGAAATAGGGATTATTCAAAGCGGCTTTGATTACCATTTACCCGGGATTATCCCCGGCCAACGGTAACCACCCGATCGCAGCAATATAATGGGTAAACTGGAAACTAAAAGTTTTGCAGGGCTTAATCGGTTTGCGGTTGTATTTGGATTAGTTGAATAACTAACAAGAGTGTACGATTTAAGAGAGCATTCCATTAAGCAGCTACCCAACTCAGGATTTGATGACCAATGTTTTCTTATCTGGATATTTCACTCTTATTATTTTCATCAAAGTAAAAAAATACCTATATGTAGGTATTTTTTAGTAATTATTAAACCTTCATCTTTGATATCCAACAAAATCATCTTTTAAATCCCTTTAACAAGGGATGGCTTTATCCAAATAAAAAAGGTTAAACATCGTACCCAGGTTCAGCGTATATCCAATACCGTTAAAACATCTTTTTAATTAAGGCATTTTCCCCTTTTTTGATTAATTACAATACATCATGTTTGCAATAACAGGCACGGCATCCAACTTCCCATCTTTTCTTTATCAAATCAGCATTTTATAAAAAAATGGCAGGGGCCAAAGCCATGAAGCGTGAGGAATGTTTTAACGGCAATTCACCAAAAAAATATAGATATGAAAGCGATTTTTACTAAACTATTCTCAAATAAAAACAGATTTGTAAGAGTATTGATTTTTTTAACATTGATGTTTTACCATACCTTGTCTGCCCAGGATTTTCCAGGTTACAGGTCTGGCAATTACACCGGTGTAAACGGCGTTTTTTTTAACCCGGCTAATATTGCGGATAGCCGCTACCGGTGGGACTTTAATTTGTTTTCCCTGAGCACCAGCGTTGGGAACAACCAGGCTTCTTTCCGGGTTAAAAACATCGGGCAAACTTTCAAAGATGATTCGCTGATTAACCAGTTTATCGGTAAAAATGCGGGACTGAGCAGCGGTAATGTGAACGTTAGCATGCACGGGCCTTCCCTGCTATTCAATACTGGTAAAAAATCCTCCTTTGCATTTACTACCAGGGCAAGGGTGATGATCAATGCCAGGGAGATCGATGGGAAACTGGCAGACAAACTTTTACAGGATGCCGGGAACGACCCCGAACTGCCATATACGATCAACTCTTCGGGTAACATGCAGGTAAGCGTTAATGGCTGGTCAGAATTTGGATTAAGTTATGGCCGGGTATTAAAGGAGGAAGGGAAGCATTTTTTAAAAGGGGGTATTTCCCTTAAGTACCTTGCCGGCGTTGCTAACGGTTACGCAAACCTGAATGGGTTAAAAGCTACTATTGACCAAAACGCGGTTGACTTTTCGCCCTACCTCCAAAATTCTACCGGCCGGCTTGAACTGGGGCTGGGGGGCATTGATATCTCCGATTTTGACGTAGATAAACTTACTTCTTTTCAAAGCACTGGTTTTGGCGGCGATATTGGTTTTGTATATGAATACAGGCCTTCGTACGACCGGTATAAACTGGATAGTAATAGTTGGCGCAGGGATGTAAATAAATACAAATTCAGGTTTGGCATTGCATTGATTGATATCGGATCCATTAAATATGAACGAGATATGCAACGCAGCGGGGCCTATGATATAAGTATCACCGGCGGGGAGAAATTAAACCTGACAGAGTTTGACGGCGTAGCAGTTGACAGCCTCAAAAATTTCTTTGATAAAAATCCCCAATATTTTACACCCGCCGCTGGTAATACCGCGAAAGACTACAAAGTGGGATTACCGACCACATTACAAATCGATGCGGACTATCATTTTCACAGAGGATTTTATGTAAGCCTTTCAGGCCAACTGAGCCTCGTAAATTCAAATAATAAACCTTACAATAGCCAGTACTATTCTTCCTTCGCCATCACCCCAAGGTATGAAGGCCGTGCTTTTGGTTTGTATGTTCCGCTTAGTTATAACAAACTTACCAGTTTTAATGCAGGCATTTCCATGCGCCTTGGCCCGTTATTCATTGGTTCCGGAAGTGTTTTAACCGCATTGATGAGTGATTCCAAACAGGCGGATGTGCATATTGGACTAAGGTTTGGTGGTTTGCAAAAGAATAAGATGAAGAAGCGGGAAAAGGAAGAAAGAAAAACGGAACGAAAGGAGAAAAAGGCTGGTAAAGAAAAGCCGACAGCGGGCGAGGGGGCATAAGGGCTAAGGGAGTCGGGGCCAGAACCTGCAAATGCCTTTTATCCATTGTGTACATTGTTTTCAATATTCTTCATCAGTTAACAAAACCCTTTATGCAAAAAACATTTACTTTCCTTGCATTAACCATCTTATTGCCCCTGCTGCTTTCCGCACAATGGAACAGCAACCCTTCGACGCATGGCACTGCTGTTTGTACTGCCCCAACGTCGGAATATCCAACCATATCCGTTACAGATGGGAGTAACGGCAGCATTGTTGTATTTGGGTCATCAAATGCCAATACTACCTCCATTCACGCTCAGCGGATTACTTCGGATGGATCAATAGCCTGGGCCAACGTAAATACGCCTGTAAAAATTAGCATTGATGCAAGTATTAATTTATCTGATGCGGTATCCGATGGGGCTGGCGGGGCCTTTATAACCTGGATTGACCATAACTCAAATCATGGAAGCCGCACGCAGGTTTATTTGCAACATATCAATAGTTCGGGAAACGCATTATGGTCAGTTAACGGTTTTAAAGGTAAGTACCGTTACCTCAACTGATAATATTGATCCAAGGCTTTGCCTCGATAATGCAGGCGGGGTAATTGTTGGCTGGTGGCAGGAGGTGTATGATGACACAACCAACACAACAACCTATGCGCAGGTGTTTGCACAAAAAATTAACAGCGCCGGTATCGCACAATGGGGACCAGGCGGAGTTCAAGTCTGCACGGCCGCAGGATTAAGGGGCCAGCCCGATATCGTAAGCGATGGGGCAGGAGGGGCCATTATTGCTTTTATGGATACACGGAACAACGTATTTACTCCCGGGGCTGAGTTTGATGAATACCTTAATTTGGATATTTACGCACAAAGGATAAGCAACGCTGGTAACCTTTTATGGAACAATGCCGGGGCAGACGTATGCACTGCAACCAATGCCCAGTATTTAGAGCCTTATCAAACTAATAATTATGCGATAAGCGATGGCGCCGGCGGGGCAATTGTAGTTTTTGACGATTACCCGCTGGGGGTTGATTACCCTGGTAATTTATATGCTCAAAAATTAAACAGTGCAGGGATAAAGCAATGGGCATCCAGTGGTATTGCTGTATGCGTTGCGTCAGGGGAACAGTATCTCAGCAATATCATCAGCGATGGGGCACAGGGCCTTGTTGCTCTTTGGACAGACATGCGGTCAACCCCCAACAGCCGTTTATATGCCCAGCAGATAAATGCATCGGGAACAAATACATGGGTGGCAGATGGCATACTTATATCCGGCATTACTGATAACGCCAATGGAGGTTATATCACTGGAAATGCAGGAAATTATATTGTTAGCTGGCGTGGCCAGGATACTGTTAGTGCCTCTAAAATAAGCGCACAAAAAATAAACAGTATGGGAGCTTTACAATGGGCTGCCGCCGGTGCAGATGTTTACACCAATCCAAATAATTACTCAATCGGTGAGCCGCGGGTAGTAATAAGTGATAGTGGAAAAGTAATTATTACCTGGGAAGAAACCACCAACAATAATTTAGGCCCTGATATTTATGCCAGAAAATTAAACGTCAACGGGGCAACACCCCGGGTTGCTCCAACAATCTCTTCATTTTTCCCTTTAAGCGGCATCCCGGCCAGTAAGGTGTATATCAATGGCAACAACTTAAATAGTACAACAAGTGTAAGTTTTGGTGGCACAGAAGCAAGTTCCTTTACTATTTTAATGGATACGGCCTATTATATCGAAGCAGTGGTTGGCGCTGGTTCTTCTGGAAATATTACCGTCACTAAATCGGGTGTGACGGCGGTTTCTCCAAATGTGTTTACGGTAATTACGCCTTATAATGATTCGGTTTCCCTTTGTCCTAACAGCGGTGCCGGCATAGTTAGCAACCTTAGCGGCAACAGTTACCAATGGCAGATGTTTACAGACACGGGCTTTATCAATCTTTCAAATGTGGGTGCTTTTTCAGGCGTCAATACTCGTACCCTGCAACTCAGCAATATCCCGGCCGGCTTTGCTGGCTTACAATTTCGCTGCCGGGTAAATGGCAATACTTTCAGCAGGATAACCACGATAAAGTTTTTAATTACCTGGACGGGCAGTTTAAATAATGACTGGGAAAATGCTGCTAACTGGGGATGTGGCAGCCAGGTACCCGATGCAAGTACCAATGTGGTTATCAACGGCGGTTCGGTAATCATACATAGCAGTACAACGGTTAAAAGTATTAATCTAAAGCCGGGAGCCAATCTATCAGTAGCGCCAGGGGCCATATTGAATATTAAGGAGCTGTGATTGCCCGGTTAAAGGATCATTTTTAATAAAAATATTATCGGTATGAACCCCATAAAAATTGCTGGTTTCTATAAAAACATTGCCGTGCCTGAAAAAGAAATTATAAGGGTAGAGGCGCTAAGCAATTACAACCGGGTTTTCCCCTTTTTAAAAATGAAATTGTTACCGGTTGTTTACAATGGCAATCTTAAGTTTCCAAATCCTCAATAATTTCTGGCCATCCCCAATGTACGGTAAGGAATGGTGACTTTTTACACTGTGCTATAAGCGCAATATTTTCAATAAGGTTTATATATCATTGGCTTCATTCAAATTCATTCATTAGCAGAAATTACATTTATCCATCATTCATACAAAAAGACAATTATGAAAAAGTTCCTTACATACATTTTTACTTTATTCTTATTTATAAACTCCCAGGCGCAATTGCAGCTATCCAACAAAGTACACAACGTTTCTGTTAATGAAACGCCGGTTTTGCCTGCTTCTATCAAGAGTTTTGTACCGGTAGAGTATAAGGGTAGCGATGATACCAAAAGTTACATTTTGAATGCTGACAAGACAAAAAGTTTTGAAGAACTAAAAATGAATACAGTTGACCAAAGGAAAAATGAGCGATTAATTGATGAACTGAAATTGAATATGCTTTCAACGCAAAAAGCAATTGCATCGCTATCTAATGATGTAAACAATAAAGCGAAGATTATCGAACTGGAGAAAAAGGCTCTTCTAAAAGATAAAGCGACTTTTAATGGTGCTACGAAGGACTTTGCTGACAGCATAAATTTAACAATTGCTATTTCACAAAAAGATGACGGGATTAAGAAACTTGAACAAGAGAAGAGGGATTTAGAGGACAAGCTAAAAAACCTGGCTGAGCAATTTGAACAAAATAAACAATCGTCTGATGTGTTATTAAAAGAGAATATCCGGATAGCTAAAATAAATGAAATCCTCTCGCAATCTACTTTGGCGAAAGATGGCCAAATAACCCGATTGCTCAAAACGGAAAAAGAATTTATTCACCTTAAATACAAAACAGATTCTACAGAATTGAATTTATTTTTTAATGGGGTTAAAAAAAATGTAGAAGAGACAAAGGCAGTGCTGGAAAGCAATATGAGAATTTTCAATGTGGATTCAGCCAATCTTAACAATGCCCTGGCTGATATAACTAAGATCACTGCTTCCACATCTGCCACTGATGCGATACTTACACATACTTTGGATACACTACTTAAACAATACAAACCACTTTGGGAAAAGTTGAATGAGTGCAGCAAACTACTGGAGTTGGAAAGTATTTTACCAATTACCACCATTGATAGCCTGATTACAGAAAGAAGAAAATCGGTACTGGCAGCCAAAGAAGTGATTATAAAAAATCAAAAGTATTTTGCCGGTATTTACGAAACCTACAAAAGTGAATACCAGGTTATCAAGCCCCGTTTAGAGGCCGTACTTGCTATAAAAAAGAAACCAGGCAAAGCGACAACGTCAGCATCCTGGCCAATTTTACCAATCCGTTAAACGAAAGCGGGCTGGCGGTGCCTGGCTTT
>JANPIJ010000038.1:0-15855 GCA_031424955.1 Ferruginibacter sp.
ATAATGCTAAATTACAGGCATCCGGTTTATCCACCCAATTTTATGCAAAAGAAGATTCCAACAAACCTTAATAAATTAAATTTTTAAGAAAAAATAACAATGCTTACATTGCCCTACATTTCTAACCTAAATAAAACCAACATGAGAAAAATTGCTAGCTATATGATGGCTTTGTTTGTGGCAAACATTTTAACGATTGCTGCCTACTCACAAAGCAACACCATTAGTGGTACTATTGTAAACAGCCTTACCAGGGAAAGTGTTTCCGCCGTTTCGATCACTGTTAAAGGTGGCCCCGTTGGTACTTTTACCGATGACAGGGGAAACTTTAAAATCCAGATCAATCAAAAATTACCTGTTACTTTATTAATATCCTCCGTTGGATACGAATTGCAGGAAGTAGTGGTAAACAATGCCTCCCAACCTGTAACGGTACAATTTGTTCCGTCTAATTCGCTGGGCCAGGAGGTAGTAGTATCGGCAACCAAAGTGGCGCAGAAAATCCTGGAGTCGCCGGTTTCCATCGAAAGAGTGAGTTCGGCAAATATCCGCAACTCAGCCGTTTCATCGTATTACGATATTTTGAGTAGCCTGAAGGGGGTTGATTTTACCACCTCTTCGCTTACTTTTAAAACACCTTCCACCCGTGGTTTTAACGGTAGTGGAAGCGTAAGGGTGAACCAGATTGTAGATGGCATGGATAACCAGGCCCCGGGTTTAAATTTTTCCGTAGGCAGTGTAATTGGCCTTACCGAACTGGATGTTGATAATATTGAATTACTGCCGGGCGCCTCGTCCGCATTGTATGGCCCGGGTGGTATGAATGGTACCATTCTGATTAACAGTAAAAGCCCGTTTAAATACCAGGGTTTGTCGTACCAGGTTAAGCTGGGTATTATGAATACAGATAGCCGTTACCGCGATGTTTCGCCTTACCATAACTGGTCGGTGCGCTGGGCTAAAAAAGTGTCCGAGAAATTCGCCTTTAAAATTGGATCCGAAATTATAGCCGCCAAAGATTGGATGGGGTATGATAAAAGGAATTATTTACGCAACGGAACAGACGGCAAAATAGTGGGTGGCGACAGGGCAACTGATCCTAACTATGATGGCGTTAATGTATATGGTGATGAAACTACCACAGATATCAGAACTGCAGTGCTGAATTCCATCGGGGCATCAGCCGCACCATTTTTGAAGAATTTTATTGACACTTTAAACAACGGGCGCCCGATTAATGTATCAAGAACAGGTTACAACGAGAATGAAATCGTAAGCCCTAATACATTGAATTATAAATTATCAGGCGCACTGCATTATAAACTTACCCCGGGGATAGAAGCAATTTTATCGGGCTACTGGGGAACCGGTAATACCATCTATACCGGTAGTGAGCGTTATAGTTTAAGGGCTTTAAAAGTGGGCCAGTACAAACTGGAACTGAATCATAAAAACTGGATGTTGAGAGGGTATACCACCCAGGAAAATTCAGGGGAAAGCTACAATGCCACCGTTACCGCACGTTTATTCAACGAAAACTGGAAAGCCAGTGGCGGATCAACCGGTTGGTTTTCACAATATGCACAAACTTATTTGGGTGGCCGTTTAAACGGGTTAACCGATTTTGACGCACAAACACTGGCCAGGAAAACGGCGGATGTAGGAAGGCCGGTACCGGGAAGTGCTGCTTTTAAACAAGGGTTCGATAAAATCAGGAGTCTGCCGATTGGTGGTAACCCGGGTGGCGGCTTATTTGTAGACAGAACGGATTTGTATATGGTAGAAGGCCAGTATAATTTAACCCATCTTACCGCTAAGTTTGCCGATATACTGGTAGGGGCTAATTATAAAAAATACAACCTCAACAGCAGGGGAACATTGTTTGCGGACGGCGGTGGAATTATTGGTATTGGTGAGTATGGCGGATATATACAGGCTACCAGGAATTTATTCGATGATGTTGTTAAACTAACGGTTAGTGGCCGGTATGATAAGAATGATAATTTTAAGGGAAGGTTTACCCCAAGAGCAACCGCATTGTTCAGGCTTGCTGAAAACAATAATATAAGGGTGAGTTTCCAGACTGCCTACCGCTTTCCAAGTACACAACAGCAATGGATTGATTTGGATGTAGGTTCAAGTACCAGGTTATTAGGTGGTGTACCTTTCTTTACACAAAAATATAACCTCAATAACAATACCTACCTGTTAAGCACTTTACCTGCTGTAAAAACACAATATTCGATCACACCGTTTAAACCCGAATCTGTAAGTACTTATGAACTGGGTTATAAGGGCCTCGCATTGAAGGATAAATTGCTGATTGATATTTACGGATATTATGGGCAGTACCAGGGCTTTTTGACCCGTATTTTATTGGTTCAGCCCAAGGCTGGCTTAACGGTAGATGATATTGCCAACGCCCTTACAAACAATGTAAACGTAAGCAATGTGGCAAACATTTATTCCATACCTGCCAACTCTCCTTCTAAAGTAAAAACCTATGGCTTTGGTATCAGTATAGATTATCGTTTACCATTGGCATTTGTGATTGGCGCCAATCTTTCATCGGATGACCTTAAGGATGTACCTGCCGGTTTTGCAGCTTCCTTTAATACACCAAAATACCGCACTAATCTAAGCTTTGGAAATACAGGCTTTGGATTTAAAAAACGTTTGGGCTTTAATGTAGCATACCGCTGGCAGGATGCATTTTACTTCCAGGGTGATTTAACCAATGCGGAAATGCCCGCAATACATACCGTAGATGCCCAGGTTAGCTTAAGGTTGCCGGCCACCAAATCCATGTTGAAACTGGGTGCCAATAACCTGCTGAATCAATATTATGCAAATGCAGCGGGTAACTCCATCATTGGTGGATTGTATTACGTAAGCTTTGCTTACAACGTTTTTTAAAATTCATTATCTCTTTTTCAAAAATAATTCTATATGAAAATATTCAATAAAATAAAAAACGCAAGCCTGTTAGCTGTTACCACTTGCTTATTTTTCACTGCCTGTAATAAAGTGCCTTTACCGCCGGTGCCACTTACACAACCGGTGCAGGGTACTACTCCTACATTGGCCACCCTATTGGATGATCCTAATTTTAGCATATTAAAAGAAGCGGTTAAAAAGGCCGGTTTATTAACCACCTTATCTGTACCAACTTTACGCTTTACAATATTTGCGCCGGACAATGCCGCATTTACTGCGTCAACCGCACCCTTTCCTCCATTGGCTTACCTGGCTTCGCTGGATACGCCAACAGTGAGAAGTATTGTTAGTTATCATGTGGTTCCGCAGGTAATCGGTTCAGGATCTATTCCAGCTACATTTCCTAATTTTCAATACCCATCCATCTTAAATCCTGCGCCGCAGTTGAGTGCCTTGTTGAGGTTAACAACATTTCCCAGTAAGCGCAGCAATGGTGCATGGGTAAATAATATACCAATTACAGCAACCGATATAATGGCAGTAAATGGTGTGGTACACAAGGTAGCTGGTGTCATTTTACCACCATCCAGGTACCTGTGGGATGTGAATCCTTCAACACCAACCAGCCCCAACAATAGTATTTTTGCCGCCCCCGACCTTACGTACCTTAAAGCTGCAATCATTCGTGCAGATAGCGGTGTGGCGCCGGGAGGAAGGCTGGTAGATGCACTTACAAACATCGGTGCAAACCTTACTGTATTTGCACCAACCGACCTCGCATTTCAGCAAACCCTTACGGGTGCAATTGCCCAGGCGTTAATTGGACAGGGCGTACCGCCGGCAACTGCTTTGGCACAGGCAACTTTCCTGGCGTCTACACCGGATGTGTTCGCCAACCCACTTTTATTTGCGGCTCTTTCAGCTCAGACAGTAAAAGGAATTGTGGTATACCATATTCTTAGTTCGCAGATAAGCCCTTATGCGCCACCGGGGATAAGGGTATTTTCAGTTAATATTCCTACTACGGCAACAGCAGTTAAAACATTACTGAATTCCGCACCCGTAGCCGCGTCTCACCCCGGATTATCGCTAAGGGCAACTTTTACAGGCCCATTTGTAACTTCCGCCACTGTAAAAGGAGCGGCTAATGCAACTGCCTCCAACGTTGTGATTAATCCACTCAATCCAATTGCCACCGATCAGCATTTTTTAAATGGTGTAATAATGAGGATTGACCAGGTGCTTCTTCCTCAATAGGCTCGTTTATTCGCAAAATATCAATTCTGATTATCCCGGCTATTTAAGGCCGGGATTTTTTGTGGGGTAATGAAGACCAAAGGGCAGCAAATATTGGTTTACCTGTCACGCAAATAATTTCCTTTACAACCCGACATAGTTTGGAATTTGTTTTTTTAGTTCAATTTTTTAGGCCGGATAACTCAATTTGTTCATCTGACTCCGAAAGAATAAATTTGCACGTTATTAAAAATCAACATCATTAATTTGTATGAACCTTCACCGGTTCTAATTAACCAATTAACCATCAAAGTACATGCGACAAATTGCGTTCAGAGAAGCTTTAAGAGAAGCCATGCAGGAAGAAATGAGGAGGGATGAATCGGTTTTTTTAATGGGAGAAGAAGTGGCCGAGTACAACGGAGCCTACAAAGTTAGCCAGGGAATGCTGGATGAGTTTGGCGAAAAAAGAGTAATCGATACACCCATTGCGGAATTGGGTTTTGCTGCAATCGCTGTAGGAGCGGCTCAAAACGGTTTACGCCCGATAGTAGAGTTTATGACCTGGAATTTTGCCGTTTTACCTTTGGACCAGATTTTAAATACCGCCTCTAAAATGCTGGCAATGAGTGGCGGACAGGTTGGCTGTCCCATCGTTTTTCGCGGGCCTAATGGAAGCGCCGGCCAGTTGGGTGCCCAGCATTCAACTGCATTTGAAGCCATGTACGCAAATATTCCCGGTTTAAAAGTAATTTCAGTAAGCAACCCTTACGATGGGAAAGGATTATTGAAAAGTGCCATACGCGATGATGATCCGGTGATGTTTATGGAAAGTGAAGTAATGTATGGCGAAAAAGGCGACGTTCCGGAAGAAGAATATTTGTTGCCCATCGGCAAAGCTTTTGTAAAGCGGGAAGGAAAAGATGTAACCATCGTTTCGTTTAATAAGATGATGAAAGTAGCCCTGGGGGCAGCAGAAGAATTAGCAAAGGAAGGGATTGAAGCGGAAGTAATTGATTTGGCCACCATTCGTCCGATGGATTGGTTTACGATCCTGGAAAGCGTAAAAAAGACCAACCGCCTGGTAATTGTAGAAGAGCAATGGCCGTTTGCCTCTGTTTCTTCAGAAATTACCTATCGCATTCAAAAAGAAGGGTTCGATTATTTGGATGCACCCATCCGCCGTATATGCTCCGTGGATGCACCAATGCATTATGCGCCTAACCTGGTAGCCCTGTATTTACCCGATATTTCAAGAACTGTGAAGCTGGTAAAGGAAGTGATGTATATGAAGAAGTAGTTTTTTTAATTGGGTAAGAGGTAAATAAGATAAATAAGGTAAATAAAGTAAATAAAGTAAATAAGGTAAATAAGGTAAATAAAGTAAATAAGGTAAATAGGGGAGATAAAGTAAAGAGGGGAAATAAGGTATTTAAGTAAATTGCTGAAAGAAAGTCTGAAACATCGTTTCGGCTTTTTTTTTGCCCCGAAGTTTTGGAAGCAGCAGGGTTTAAAATATCCGGTCCGACCTCCCGGGTCTGACCGGATATTTTAAACCGGCCGGCAAAGAAAATTACAAAACCTTTCCTGGCACCTGTCGGCAGAAGAGAAAAAAAATTATTAAAATTTTACCGGAAGCGTACTATTTACCGCGAAAAAAGCATCAAAAAATGTTGATGAAATTGTTCTAAAAAAAATCAATACCAGCCTTCCCCTGGGTTTGCAAAATGGAGGATGCTACCTGCCCATAAAAAAATCCGACATCCGACATCCGAAATCCGGCATCCGAAATCCGGCATCCGAAATCATTTCACCACCGCATAACCTCCTCCCTCCTGAAAGTATATTCCGGGGTTTCAATCAATTTATTTTCATTCACTTCATACCAGGGAGATAAAGATTTATTGACCGGGTTTACCAGCACATGAATATCCTGTGCAGGCATATAGCTTTGGGCCAGCAGGTATATTTTCTGTCCATTTTTGTTGGCAGCCACATCTATTACAATTACTGCATGGCCGGGAAATCCGCCCCTGATCAGCACATCACCCGGTTCAATTTCCTGCAGGTAGATAGGGCTTAATTGTTTAGCCAGCGAAGCAGACCCACACATACCAAAAACCTTCCGGAAATATAATTGTAAATTACTGTAGGAATACGGCGCATTAAACTGGTACACCTTACCTGCATTATCTGAAAAATGAATTGCCTGGTATTTTTTTTGAGCAAATAAATATTCCCCCCTTAACCGCATTACCGCGTCTGCACACTGCTGGAGATCCTTGTCTCCAACAGTAATGTCCAGCACTGCATATTGCGCAGACTGGTTACCCTTTGGCTTTCCGTTATAAATGTAGACCGTATTGGATTTCTTTAGTGGCAAGGACCGTAGCCAGTAAGCAAATGAATGATTCCCGCTTTGGATTCGTTTAAATCCATCGGGTAAAGGGATTTCGTTAATGTTTTTGCAGTGGTGGTCAACATTTGTTACAGGATCAACAGCACTGGTTTTTAGAAGAACGGATTTTGCAACTCCTGCTTTGTCAAAATTACAGGACAGGCTAATTACTACGGAACAAAGGATAAAAGTTTTTGAGTACATAAATCATTAATTTTGACGTTACTCATAAAGGATGCAGCCAGGTACTGAATCCACAAAAACTCTAAAAACAAATGGCCAGTATTTTGATTATCGACGACGAAAGAGCAATCCGTAAAACACTTTCCGAAATATTAAGCTACGAGGGCTACAAAATTGAAGAGGCAGCGGATGGAGAGGAGGGGCTTAAAAAATTTACCAATGCAACGTTTGATGTGGTATTGTGCGATATCAAAATGCCAAAAATGGATGGGATTGAATTTCTTGAAAAAGCAAGGCTGGTAAATGCAGATGTACCCATCATCGTGATCAGCGGGCATGGTAATATAGAAACAGCCGTAGAAGCTGTAAAAAAGGGTGCTTTTGATTATATCAGTAAACCACCTGACCTTAACCGGATGCTGATTACGCTGCGCAACGCACTGGATAAGCAAACGCTGGTGACCGAAACAAAAGTACTCAAGCGGAAAGTAGGAAAGGTGCAGGAAATGATAGGAAACAGTGCTCCTATTCAAAAAATAAAAGATACGGTGGAAAAAGTAGCGCCCACCGATGCAAGGGTTTTAATTACCGGCGAAAACGGTGTTGGAAAGGAACTCGTGGCCCGCTGGATACATGAAAAAAGCAATCGCAACAGCGGACCAATGGTAGAAGTAAACTGTGCCGCAATTCCGGGCGAATTAATAGAAAGCGAATTATTTGGCCATGAAAAAGGTTCCTTTACCTCAGCTATTAAACAACGCATTGGAAAATTTGAGCAGGCTAATGGGGGAACGCTTTTTTTAGATGAGATTGGAGATATGAGCCTTGGTGCACAGGCCAAAGTGTTGCGGGCGCTGCAGGAAGGAAAAATTACCAGGGTAGGAGCGGATAAGGATATTAGTGTGGATGTAAGGGTGGTGGCCGCTACCAATAAAGACCTGCTGAAGGAAGTAGAAGAAAAGAATTTCCGGTTGGATCTTTATCATCGGCTGGGTGTTATCATCGTTCATGTACCCTCGCTGAATGAGCGCCGCGATGATATTCCGCTGCTGATTGAATATTACCTGGATATGATTGCTACAGAGTATGGGCAAACGAAGAAAATAATTGAAAAAGATGCAATGGATCTGTTAACCGGGTACAACTGGACGGGCAATATCCGGGAACTGCGAAATGTAGTAGAACGGCTGATCATACTTTCCGGCAAAAATATTACCCTGGAAGATGTGGAGACCTATGTGTTGCCAAGGAAATAAAACCGAAATGAGTGTTACCTGGTTTTTGAAATTCACCGGAAGTGATATCATCTGATTGACTAAGCATATTCCGAAAAAAAGCTGGATGTACGTACTGCTTTTGTGATAATGAATTCCAATTAAAAATTCCGGAGCCAATTATGAAAACAATTTATTGCATCAGCGGATTGGGAGCAGACGAACGTGCGTTTTCACGATTACAGGTGGATGGTTACACCCTTACCTGTTTGCCCTGGCTTACACCTTTGCCACAGGAGACCATTGAAGAGTATGCAACCCGTATGAGCAAAGGAATTAAAGTAGAAAAACCGATTTTGATGGGGCTTTCATTTGGCGGAATGATATGTATAGAAATAGCCAAACTGATGCCCGTGGAGAAAGTGATACTGATCTCCAGTATTAAATCGGTAAAAGAACTTCCCCGTTGGATGAAGGCAGCGGGTGCATTACGACTTAACCGGATATTTCCCATGCGCTCGTATAAAATAACGGAGCCGGTTCAAAATCTTTTTATTGGAGTAACTACACCGGATGATATAGAAATGGTGCGTAATTATCGAAAGAACGCCCCACAGGTATATATTGACTGGGCAATTGATCAAATATTTAAATGGCGTAATGACTGGCAGCCCCCTGCTCTTTTCCATGTGCATGGTGATACCGACCGGATTTTCCCGATCAAAAAACTGTTACCTACTCATGTTATAAAGGGCGGAGGCCATTTTATGATCATGAATAAGGCGGCTGAAGTGAACACTGTTTTGAAACTTATTTTAGCGGACTAACAATAAAGCTATGAGTTTACCGGTATTATTATTGCTGAATGAAACCTCTTTAGTAATCCCATAATTATGACTTTTTTGCTAAAATATATTCCCGGTGACCAGATTGTTGTATTTAATCCATACTTGACTTCTTTACAAACAGGAAAGCAAAGGAAAGATTTTGGAGGTGCAGCTAAAATGTTTTTTTTGTTATGTTTAACTTTCCTTGCTTTTTATGATGCTACGGCTCAAAATAGTTTTTTAGCAGACACGCCCGAAAAATCAATTGCCAGTCAGGGCCGGCAGCGGGCAATCATCCCCAAAAAATACCGCACGCTGCAATTGAATAAACCAGGCTTATTAAATTTTCTCAATTCGGTTTCCTCCCAAAAAAACATCATTAGCAGCAACAGCAGCCCGATTATTGAAATCCCCATGCCACAGGGGGGAAGCGCTAAATTTCACATTTGGGAAAGTTCGGTAATGGAGCCCGGACTGGCCGCAAAATTTCCTGAGATAAAAACATTTACCGGGCAGGGTATTGATGATCCCTCTGCGATTATAAAGCTGGATTGGACAGTTGAAGGATTCCATGCCATGATTCTTTCTGCTTTAAACGGCTCTGTGTTTATTGATCCTTATGCAATGGGTAATACAACTGCTTATATTTCATACTATAAAAGGGATTTTATAAAGGCGGGCAAATACCAGGAACTGCCACCTGTAAAATTAGCCGGAATCCTGAATCGTGCCGCATCGCCAACAGGTGTATTGGCAGGAAGCTGTAATGGAACCCAATTGCGAACTTACCGGCTTGCATTAGCCGCCAATGGGGAATACACCGCATTCCATGGTGGCACTGTTGCAGGTGCGGCTTCAGCCGAAGTAACCACCATTAACAGGGTAAACGGTATCTATGAACGTGACCTTGCCATCCGGCTGGTACTTGTTGCCAACAACAACCTATTGATTTATACCAATGCAGCTACCGATCCCTATACCAACAATAATTCCTCCACTGCAATGATCACGGATAACCAGGCGAATGTTGATTCTGTAATTGGAATAAATAATTACGACGTCGGCCATGTGCTTAGTACAGGTGGAGGAGGGGCGGCCTACCTGGGAGTAGTGTGCATTAACGGGGATAAAGCGAAAGGTGTTACAGGAACCAGCTCACCCGTAGGGGACCCATTTGATATTGATTATGTAGCCCACGAATTAGGCCACCAGTTTGGGGCCAATCATACGTTTAATTCAGAAGCCGGATCCTGTGGTTCACAGGGAGTGCCGGGAACAAATGCGGAGCCAGGCAGTGGAAGTACCATTATGGCCTACGCAGGCATTTGTGATTCGGATAACCTGCAACCAAATAGTGATGCTTATTTTCATGCGATCAGTTTTGATGAAATCATAGCTTCAAATGTGAATGGCTCCGGAAATAGCTGTGCAGTTAAAACATCCACCGGTAATACACCTCCGGTGGTAAATGCCGGGCCGGATTTTATTATTCCCCGGTCAACGCCCTTCAGCTTAACCGGCAGTGCGACGGACGTAAATGGTGATCCATTAACTTATTGCTGGGAACAGGTAAATGTAGCGGGCCCTTTTGGCACCTGGAACAACCCGGCAGGGGATGCGCCATTGTTCCGTTCGTTTGTACCCGCAACAACGCCTGTCCGGTTCTTTCCAAGGATTTCAGATGTCATCAAAAATGCAGATACGATTGGTGAAATATTACCCACTTACGGAAGAACACTTAATTTCAGGCTTACGGTAAGAGACAACCGTGCAAATGGAGGCGGCGTTTGCTTTGATGAAACCGCTGTTACGGTAGATGGAAATGCCGGCCCTTTTTTGGTTACTTATCCAAACACAACTGGCATTACCTGGTTCGCAAATGACTTTAAAACCATCACCTGGGATCCATCCTCCACAGCCGTCGCCCCCATCAATTGTACCAGTGTAAAGATCGAATTGTCTACCGACGGGGGACTCACTTTTCCGGTTATAATATCAGCCGGTACGCCAAATGATGGAACGGAGGAAATACAGGTACCCAATAATATTACCTCATCGGCAAGGATTAGAATTACCGCGGTAGGCAATATCTTTTATGATATTTCCAATGCCAGTTTTACTATTCAAAATCCCCCTTTAACCGAATTTGTATTTAATAGTCCGGCACCCGTTACCATCTGTGGCGCAAATAGTGTCGGTGTACTATTAAAAACGGGTTCCTTTAACGGGTTTTCTACCCCGGTTAATTTATCCGCTACCGGTATCCCCGCCGGAACGACACTTACATTTGGCACCAATCCATTAATTCCCGGTGGCAGTTCAACGGTAACGCTGAATAATACCAGTGCGCTCTCTGCCGGTACCTACAATATTACTATTAATGGAATTGCAGGCGCTGTAAATAAATCAAGGATTATTTCTATTGTGGTGGGTGGTATTCCCGCGTCACCATCCATTCTTTCAGCGCCTTCTTATAATGCCGAAGGGGTATCAACGCTGCCATCTTTTAACTGGAGTACGGTTTCCGGGGCTAACTTTTATACACTGGAGATTTCAACCTCCGGTACTTTTGCCACTGTCACACAAACCCTTGCCAATATTACTTCTTTGCCAAAAATGCTTACTACACCTTTGGCAGAAAATACCATTTACTACTGGCGGGTGACCACTACCAATGATTGCAGCACAGGCACACCTTCCATTGCGGGTATTTTTAAAACCGGTATTGCTACCTGTAAAAGCAGCACCAATGTGCCGGTCATCATTCCCGAAACAGATTCATCAACCGTTGTATCTACTTTAATGATTCCTGCCGCAATTGGAGTCACTATTAATGACCTGAATGTAGTGGGGTTAACAGGCACTCATTCTTATGTGAGTGACCTTACCATTACATTAACCAGTCCGGCAGGAACCAGCGTGGTGTTATTTGATGGAATTTGTAATAGTGCAGTCAATTTTAATATCAACCTCGATGATGAAGCCGCATTGGTTAATATACCATGCCCGCCAACAGGGAATCAAACTGCAAAGCCGGCAAATCCATTGGCTGCCTTTGACGGACAAAGCAGCATAGGAACCTGGACCCTCTCGGTTAAAGACAATTACGACCTGGACGGTGGCAGTTTAAACGGATGGGGCCTTGGGTTTAATAACTGCATTTTTATAGCCACCCCAATATCCACCACCCCATGGACCCAGTTATGCGGGCCTTCGGCAAGTACCACACTTACATCCAATCTTAACGGTTCGGTTTATCAATGGCAGGTAAATACGGCTAGCGGTTTTACCAATATTACTAACAATGCCAATTATGCCGGCGCAGGTACGGGTGCGCTGCAGATCAATAATGCACCATCCTCGTGGAATGGCTTTCAGTACCGCTGCGTTGTTGATGGAAATAACAGTACGATATTCACACTGGGCTTTACCAATTACTGGAGAGGTACCGTTAGCAATGCCTGGGAAACTGCAGCTAACTGGAGTTGTAACAGTATACCAGATGCCAAAACAGACGTTATCATTAATAGCGGTGCGGTGGTAGTAAATTCAAATGGAATATGCAGGAGTATCCGGGTAAATCCATTTGCAACCATTACGGTAAATACCGGTGCTGCAATTACCGTTGCACATTAACGTGTCTTGGTAATGATGGTTATTAAGTTCAGATCACCTCAATGTATATTTATGAACTGTTTTTTCAACAGGCTCTTATTGGCGGTGCTATTAATATCCACATGTACTACCAAACTATGTAGCCAGGTAAATAAATGCGGATGGAAGCAGTTACCGGCACATCCGCTTATTCCTGTAGCAGGGAATAAATTTTTTGCAAAACCAGTTACGGTAATAAAGCCATTGGGTATCAATGGTACGAATGATACCCTGTATACTTTGCCTGTGGTGGTGCATGTGATACATACCGGTGGTGCACCGGGCACTACTGACAATCCTTCAGACAGCCAGATCAACGCAATGCTGGACGGATTAAATAAGGCCTGGCGAAAAAACGGATTGTTGTATGGTGGAGTGGATATGAAAATTCAATTTGAATTAGCGAAACGATCGCCTTCCTGTAATTCCAGTTCCGGAATTAACAGGGTCAACGGTTCTTCCATACCCAACTATGCCAATGGTGGCATCACCAATTACAATGTATCGGGCAGTGTACCGGAGGAAGCGGTAAAAAGGATCAGCCGCTGGCCCAATACTGATTACATCAATATATGGATTGTAAATAAAATCAACGGTAGCTCTGTGTTTCCAGGCGGGTATGCATATTTCCCTGAATACAATTCCGCTATCACGGATGGTATTGTATTGTTAGCTTCCGTGGTGGATGGATCCAACAAAACGATTGCCCATGAGATGGGCCACTATTTTTCATTGTACCATACATTTTATGATGATGGATATGAAACTACCTGCTCCGTTAACAGTAATTGTAATACGCAGGGTGACCGGGTTTGTGATACGGAACCTTGTTTGGTAAAATATAATTGCAGCAACGGGAATAATTCTTGTACCGGCCAGCCCTATCTCGTTACGGATATTACGCATAGCTACACCGTACTTAATAATTACATGGGCTATACGGATTGTCAGTGGATGTTTACACCCGATCAGAAAGACAGGGCAAGAGCCGCTTTGCTTACATTCAGGCATGGCCTCATTGGTTCCGGTGCGTTTAACCTTCCTTCGGTTTTAGCGCCGGTGGCCGCCTGTTTACCCACAGCAGTGTATGGCCTGTCACCATACTATGGGGTGGAAAAATTTGAGTTTAATACACTGCAGGTTTATTCCAATACCAGCGGCGCAGACAGCAGTATTTACATTGACCGGAGTTGTAACCAGTCAACTACAGTATGGAAAGGCGGGAGTTATCCATTGACCGTAACAGGCAGTTACCTGAATCCGCATCGGATAAAAGTTTTTATTGACTACAATAACAACGGCAGTTTTAATGATGCCGGTGAAATGGTATTATCTGGTTATGATGGCCAGGTATCCGGGTTGGTTAACATTCCCAATACCAACCTGCCGTTACACATTCCATTGCGTTTGCGTGTGGTTGCCGATAATCCTGCCTTACCGGAGCCTGGCCCATGCAATATGAACGGCACTGTAATAGAAGGTGCCGGCCAGGTGGAAGATTATGGATTGGTCATTATTCCAAAGCAAATCTATTCAGTTGGTTCAGGTGCATGGAATACACCAGCTACCTGGTCCTGTAATTGTATACCTGGTAGTGATGATGAAGTAGTTATTAAGTCAGCGCACGCGGTTACCTTAAGCGGCACAGTTGCACAATGCGGAAAATTATCGCTGGAACCGGGCAGTAGTTTTACAGGCAGTAAAAACTTGACTGTTATTAACCAGTAGGCATCGGTAAAATACTGCTTCGCAATTCTTCTTTCCCGGGAGCGTATTAACAGATTATATAACCGTACTCATAAGAAGGAAATGATAAGACGGTAAATTCAATTAATTCCGGAAAAACATATTTTAATATTTTTTTTCAATCCAGGTTTGCATTTCTTAAAAGTGAAAAATCGGTAAAAATAATTATTCTGAAAAATATTACCTGGTGACAAACCGTTTATGATGCAATAGATAAAAAAATTAAACAGGTGCATTTTTATAAGGGTACATTTCAAATTGTCGCTGGCTGGTGAGGACACCAGCCAGGGCAGACAGCCGTGGGCGGTGTCCCCACCGCCCGCTGTCACAAAAGGAAAGCGACAATTTGGAATGAACCCTTTTCTAATATGTCAAAATTAATTTAGCTATTATATCCTATCTTCAAATAAATATTTTTAATCTACACCGGTTACGACCGGAATTCAGTTCGTACAAACATGAATTGAATGCTGCCCGAATTTAAAGGTGTGGCAATAATTAAAGTCCCGCAATGAATAAAAGTCAACACTTACCCTTCAAAATATATTTTGAAAACTTAAATGCAATTAGATTTATAGCCGCCTGTTTTGTTGTTGTATTACATGTCGAGCAACTTAAAATTGCTTACGATGTTTCCAGCCAGCAGGTCAGTCGCATTGTTATGGAATTGGGTAGACTGGGGGTGAATCTTTTTTTTGTGCTGAGTGGATTTTTAATTTCCTATTTACTTTTTAAGGAGAAAGAAGTTACCCAAACCATCAATGTTAAAAACTTTTACATACGCCGGATTTTGCGCATCTGGCCTTTGTACTTTTTGATTATCTTATCTGCTTTTTTTATTTTACCATTCATTGATTTTTTCACAATGGAAGGATATGGCAGGGCGGTAGTTTGGCACAATTTGCCTTACAAGTTGTTATTGTATATTTTTTTTCTACCGAACCTGGTGGTACATATTTTTGGATTTCTTCCCTATGTTGCCCAAACCTGGACCATTGGCGCTGAAGAGCAATTTTATTTTGTGTGGCCTATTTTAAATAAGAAGATTAAAAATAAATGGTTGTTGATGTTTGGAGTAATATTTATTTATTTGCTGGTGAAATTCTCTATTCCTTACCTGCCTCAAAACAGGGCGATCAGCATTTTTAATAATTTCTGGAAATATATGCCAATAGATATGATGGCGATTGGTGGTGTATTCGCATTGATTATTTATGAAAATAATGAAAAAATTGTAATGCTCCGGAAATTGTTGTTTTCTAAAATATTTCAAATAGCAATTCTGCTTTTAACTATTGTATGTATTGTAAAAGGTTTTGCAGTGCCTTATTTTCACTATGAAATGTATGGTGTACTTTTTGGCATATTAATCTGCAATTTTGCGGCAAACGAACGGAGGATTTTTTCAATGGAAAATATTGTTTCCAATTATTTAGGAAAAATTTCATACGGTTTATACATGTACAACCCCATCGCGATCATTATCTCCATAAAATTGTTGCAATATTTTAAAGTAGCCAATAACTATTTTATATACACGCTTTCTTTTTTGGTGGTCATTTTAATTGCAGCCTTATCGTATGAGTTATTTGAAAAAAGGTTCATCAGGAAAAAAGTACGCTTTTCAAACATCATAAGTGGTGATGAAGCAAAATCCGCC
>JANPIJ010000039.1:0-4306 GCA_031424955.1 Ferruginibacter sp.
CAAATAAGGGTTTACAAAAAATCCCTGTACAGATTTTGAACAGGCGTCAATAACATGCTTTTGTTCTGCACCTGTTGAAAAAAATGGGTAGGGAATGCATTGTAATCTCAGGTCTTCATTTGCAAGAACTTCTTCTCTTGGTTTCAATCCTTTTAGCCTGGGCATGTTAATGCCAGGGAGAATAATAAAGGGTTCAATTGCCTGCATTGTTAAATAACCGGGCGTTTTTTCGGCTTCCTTAAAAAATATTATCTCATGTATAAATTTCAACTATTCAAAAACTATTTTTAAGAGGTCCTGATCACCACTGTCATCTTCTATTCTTTTTACTGGCCCTTTACCTGTCAACAAGCAGGTGATGTATTCACGTTCACGCACTGTTGTTGTAATTAGTATTTTATTTCTACATCCAATTGTTTACCCGACTCTTTGGCTTTCTTATCCATTGAAGACCCAACAGCCATTCCAATAACCATTCCTATTGGAAGGCCTATTGCCAATAATCCAATATTACCCACAGTGATTCCAAATGCTACTCCAATTGGTAATCCAAAAGCTGACATGCCAAGTGCAAGCCACATATTGCGATAATGATTTTTTGTTACCAGCTTGAGTTCTTTTTCAATTAGTTTTAAAATTTTAGATTGCTTTTTTTTAAGCTGTGTAAGCAAGCTATTAGCCGAACCAGAAAAGGTGTTAATCTCATCAATATCCTGATTAATTGAATCTACAATTTCTGGTGGCAGGTTCTTTTTTTCTAATTCATTTATTAATTGGTCGAAACACTCCAATCTTTCGGTCAACTTTTTTTCCTGTTTAAATTCAGAATTTATTTGAAGTTTTTTAATTTCCATAGACTGTATAATTTGAGTTTGTTTTTAATACTCCATTGTTAGCTGTTGCTTTTTCTTGCGCAGGAAAAAGCAACAGCTAACATTACTGCAAAGGAACAAAGCAATAAAACTACCAACCTTATGTGCCAATACAAATCTTTGTGCTCTTTGCCAGGTTTAGTGAGCCTTAAAATTCCATTTGGAATTGTCACTATTCATATCAAATGCTGCAAGTGTGGGTGAGCTGTCACCAGACGATACCAATGCTAACGGCTTTGTTGAATTGGGAACCAGCTTCGGCATTATTCTGTATGTTCCATCAGTCAATTGATCAATCCGCCATAATTGTTCCGGCGCACCGGTAAATGCGGGCACAGATATTACTTCAGCATCGGCTGTTGCTGCCAATGCCCGGTTTGTTCCTGCAATGACTATTTTATAGTACGGACCACCTAAATATCCGCTTCCATCAGGGGCTGCGGTAATCGTCCATTTTTGATGCGGGCGAAACATGTAATCTCCAATTCTTACATCAATATTTCCCGTTGGCCAGGTTTTAATTACATCTCCCAATTCCTGCGATGGAACTGATTGTATAGGTTCATTACTGCCACGGATCGAGCCGGTTCCACGAGGCATCCTTGTAAAATCTACTACTAACTCTAAGGCATAGCCTCTTCTTTCCGATTCAATTTCATAAGTACCTTCTTTGAAATTATCTCCCGCAACAGGCCATCCGTTTTTCCAGAGCAATGGGCGAATGCCCAGCACACTGCGCCCGCTTTGATCTAAATCTGCTTCATAATGGCAGGACATTTTCTCTACTCCATCCGCAAGAACGGAGCGTCCAAAATGCCCGGGGCCGTTCACTCTTCCGCCGGCTGCAACAACCATTTTGCCTCCACCCTTTAACATGTCTCTTCCCATATTATCAAGGTAAGGGCCCGTTACTTTCCTCGAACGGCCAACAACAATATTATAGGTGGAGTTGGCGCCATCACAGCAGGTTCCATGAGTGCCCAACAAATAATACCATCCCTCCCGATATTCTAAATCAGTGGCTTCACAGTCAATAGCAATATCAATTGCCTTATTGCCTTCCATACGTTTTCCTGTTTTAGGATCAAGTTCTATCAGGCGAATAAACCCGAAATAGGTGCCGTATGATAACCATAATCGTCCATCATTTGGATCCATCAAAAGCCCGGGATCGATCGCATCATTATCTTCCATATTGGCGGAGGAAGCGACAACGATCGCTTCTGAATATTTAAAATCGGGAGATTTCGGGTCAAGCGTTTTATTCCACATGGTATTTATTTTACCATCATGTCCGCCACCCAAACCACCGCCGGTTGAGCCGTAAGCAATAAGATAGCGTTCAGCAATTTTAATTACATCCGGGGCGGCCCCTCCACCCGGTCTTACTCCGCCACTGTCCCACCTGTATCCATCCCTGGATATTAAGCCGCCTCCACGTGTGCCGAATGTATAATACCTGCCTTCACATTCCATAATGGTTGATGGGTCGTGTATAAATGGTTTGCCCACCTGTGCTGTTGCGGTTAACGTGAAACATAATGATAAAAGGGCGATTGCGCCAATTATTTTAATACTTAATTTCATCAGTAAATAATTTTTTGATTGTTGGCTGCCTTCCTCCGGCAAATAAATAACTCACCTGGTGTTGATCAATCTTTTGATGGCTGCAGGCGTTGCCCGCATCCAGTTTTTTTATTCATAACTGATCGTGAGATCTTTTATGGGCGCCCCGTTTTCATCCAGCAAGCGAATACAGAAATCACTCATGCCTGGCCCATTGATGACCGCTCCCCGGATGATATTCTTTCCTTTGTTCAATGTTAAGCGGGAGGAAACAACATCGTCCATTACCATGCGCCGGTCACCGGAAAGTAATGCTGCTTCCTTTCCATTCAGCCACCACATAGATGCGGAATTTGATCCTATCGCCATTCTTACATTTTTCATTTCCTGCGGACTATTCACGATGGTTACTGACCAAAACAACACGCCGTAAATTTCTTTTCTTAAACCATAGGCAAAACGAAATAATTTCACATTAAAATTTTTACTTTCCAATGCATGCCAGCTTAGTTCCTGCGCTCCAACTTTTACCTTTTCTCCATCTTTGGGAAGCACGGTAAACTGGTTTGGAAAATACAGGGTATCGAATGCTTTTCTTAAATAACTATCAACAAAGACAGTATTGCCCCGGTTGGGTTTGCTAATGGGTTCCAGCAATAACCATCGACGGATAAATCCATCCGCATCCGGTGTCATTTCCTTTGCCGTGGCCGGAGTAAAAAATGATGCGATGCTTCGTGCTGTATCGCTTTTGGCGGTACCATCAGTTTTGTTCTTTGATGTTGCGGAACATCCCTGTAATGCTGCCGCTGCCACCATTACAAAGCCCATAGCCATCCACCCTGTTTTTGTTTTTATGTTCATAATAGATCCTTAAAATGTTTGCGATTGTTGTTCCGGAAAGATAAGCAATAGTCTTTTTTTAAAGTCAGGAAGAAAGGGAAGAATCTTTGTTTGTAACTGCATGGGAATAAAGAGGCTGCTTTTTACTTGCTATTCAATGAATCGTTTTCAACTTTTTGCACAGCTCAAAAAAATAGTGCAGGTAATAAGTATCAAACCGACGGACTTATTTCTTGCGCTAAAATTTGAACAGTTTGAATCAATAGCTGATTTAAACTGTTGGCCGCCATACATGAAAGAACTCAAAAATTTGTACATTGCAATATGAATTGGCAAGACTATATCATTTCAGATAAAAAGGTTTTACTTGGAAAGCCTACTATTAAGGGAACAAGAATTTCTGTAGAACTCATCCTGGAGTTGTTTTCTGCAGGTTGGACTGAGAAACAAATCCTGGAATCTTACCCAACAGTGTCTTCTGAATCCTTGAGAGGAGTTTTTGCATACCTTAAAGAGTGCATTCAGCAAGAACTTTACTTCCCAATTTCAGCCTAAATATGACTTTTTTAGCAAACGAAAATTTTCCCCGACCGAGTACCATCATTTTGCGTGAAAATGGCTTTAGCGTTAAGAGTATTCAAGAAGATTTTCCCAGTGTTTCGGATGAAGAAGTAATAAAAATTGCCTTAGAATCGAACTTAATCATACTGACTTTTGATAGTGACTACGGTGAAATAATATTTAAATACTCAAAGGAAAATCCCCCTTCAGTTGTATTTTTTAGAGAAAAGGGAATAAAACCCGAATTTGCTGCCATGTCTCTTATTAATTTACTTGCTGATCCTGAGATTATATTGACTGGAGCGTTTACAGTCGTTGAAGAAAAAAACATTAGACAACGTTTCTATAAAAAATAGTGCGGCTGCCTACATCAATACAACCTGCTTATTTCACTAAATTCTTAAAAGCTGATCCAAAAATTAAATAACTGGTATTACCACCAATCGTGCCTTCATTTTGTCCCC
>JANPIJ010000040.1:0-8779 GCA_031424955.1 Ferruginibacter sp.
GTGTGCGTGAATCGCTGAATACGTGAATACAAAGAATAGAAATGACAAATTGCTTATTTTACGGAGATAGCATTATTTATGGAGAAAATGACGGAATACTAGGTGGTTGGGTAGATATATTAAAGAGATACTACCATGCCAGATATAATGAAAATGCAAAAGAAGTAAACGTGTTCAACCTGGGAATTGGAGGAGAAACCACTGAGGGTCTTTTAAAAAGAATAGATATTGAGTGTAAAGCTAGACAGTCGCCAATTGAGAATTTAATATTCATATCCTATGGGGCTAATGATCTGGCGATAAGAAATGGGCAGCAAGTTGTTCCTCCCAAAAACTTTATAGTGAATCTTCAATCAGCTATTTCAAAAGCCCTGGAATTTACTGATAATATATTTTTAGTTACTATATTGCCTGTTTCTAAAAGAATTGAAGGAATTATTACCTCTTCAGGAACATTGAGAACAAGCGAAAATGTTATTGCCTACAATAAGTTGATTTTCGAAATAGCTTCAAAAAACAACATCGGATATATTGATTTATATTCCATTTTTTCAGAACAAAAAGAGATTTTAATTTCTAAAGACGGTGTGCATCCTAATGAGAAAGGATATGAATTAATTTCAG
This sequence comes from Ferruginibacter sp., assembly GCA_031424955.1. Lineage (GTDB taxonomy): Bacteria > Bacteroidota > Bacteroidia > Chitinophagales > Chitinophagaceae > Ferruginibacter. The sequence goes on from JANPIJ010000040.1 coordinate 625, forward strand.
AATATGTTAAACCAATTATTAATGAATATTTATAATGCCATTACTATTTTCTACGGAGCACTTCGAAAAGAAGAAGGCCAAATAGAAACGGAGAACAGCTTGTAACACCAAAGCACTACCCACACACAGCTTTTGCTTAAGTTAGGCTTCAATCAGGCAGTTGCTGTCCAAACAATTATTACTATGGATAAATCAGCCACGTACTATCGGCTATTTAGAAATCATATTCAAAAAAGGATTTCGATTAATGACAACGATTTTGAACTTGCCATAAGTCATTTTTCGATCAGTCAGCTCCGCAAAAAGGAATATTTAATCAGGCCGTTTCAGGTTTGCAGGTTCGAGAGCTATATCGTAAACGGATTATTTGAAACAGCAATAGTTGATGATTTGGGTAAAACTCATTCCCTGTATTTTCCGCACGAGGATTGGTGGGTGGGTGATTTTAAAAGTTTTAATACGGGTAAAGAATCTCATATGGAAATACAGGCATTGGAAGATTCGGTATTATTACAAATTACCAAATCTTCATTGGTAAACCTATACAAAGCCCTACCAATATTTGAACAATTTTTCAGAGTATTGAATGAAAATGCGGCAATGGCTTTACAAGACAGGATTGTTCAGAATTACTCTCAAAATGCAGAGAAAAAGTATTCCGAATTTCAGGAGAAATATCCGGCATTACATAACAGGCTGTCGCAAAAGCGAATTGCTAGTTTTTTGGGAGTAACACCGGAGTACTTCAGCCAAATGTTAAAGAAATAAATATTTTAAAAATCTTAAGGTAGTTAAAGTTTTATCGGAAATAAGGCTGGTAGTTTTGTACTGAACATTTTAATATACAGTACTATGAAAACTTTTTTCGACAAAACAACAATCAATAACAAAGAAATCAGTAATAGATTTATTGTTGCACCTATGACCCGGGTGAGTGCCAATTTAAAAGGGATACCTTCCATCGAAATGCATCATTATTACAATGCATTTGCTGTTGGTGGATTTGGAGCCATCATCACCGAAGGTATTTATACGGATAATTTATATTCAAAAGCTTACCCAAATCAACCGGGACTGGTAGATGAAGAACAAATAGATGCATGGAGTGGCATCACAACCGCAATCCATAAAAATCAAACTTTGATAATTGCGCAATTGATGCATGCCGGATCAATTTCCCAGGCTTTGTCCATTACAAAAGCTCCTTCTAAAATAATTCCGTTGGGACAAAAATTATCACCTTATGGAGGTAGATCAGGAATGTTTCCCGTTCCTGAAGAGATGACAAAAGCAGACATCCAACTTGTAATCGATGGTTTTATAAATGCCGCTAAAAATGCCCGCAAATCAGGATTTGACGGGATTGAATTACACAGTGCGAACGGTTATTTGCTGGACCAATTTCTCACACCATATCTCAACCTAAGGACAGATGAGTACGGAGGAATCATCGAAAATAGAATAAGAATAATTGCGCAAATTACAGCAGGAATAAAAAATAATATTCCGAATGATTTTATTGTTGGACTAAGGATTTCAGAAGGTAAGGTAAACAACTTAAATTACCGGTGGGATGGCGGAAGTTGTACTGCAAAAGCCATACTCAAAGAAATAAAGAAAATGCCGATCCATTATCTTCACATAGCTGCAGAGCATTATGGTTGGGAGGAAGAATGCAAATACCCTGATGGTACGTCATTGACAGGATTGGCAAAAGAAATATTGACTTGCCCGGTTATTGCCAATGGTAAATTGCACGATTTAGAATTATCGCAAGAACTATTGAATACACAGCAATCAGATCTGTTTGCTATAGGTAAACTGGCTTTAGCTAATCCCGACTTTGTAAACAAAATCATCAATAAAGATGAACTTGTATTGTTTGATAGTAATAGTTTATTTCCAAATCCGTCGCTATTTTCTGATGCAATACACAAAATGTATTTAGACGAATACGAAGAATTAATCATGCAAAACTGAACGAAAAGCTCTTGCACATATTAGTATTTTGCAACAGTGGAGCGGATTGATGAATTGAATGAATTTATTCTTGTTAAAATTCCTGCTAAACTGAGCATTTCCATTTCTAATTACTCACCTTCGAATAGTTTAAGTGAGGAAAATCCTCCACTACATATTTTTTCTGGAACAGATGCGATTGAATTAACTAATAATAAAATTGAAATGCTAAGAAAGGAAATTAAGAGATGGCAAAAATAAACAATACCAAACTATTAATAATTAATTATTCGGCTGAACGATACAACAATGAGCCAGGATAACATTTAAATTATAACATGAAATCAGAAAGAAAAGTAATTCTTTACATCGCAATGAGTTTAGACGGCTACATTGCAAAATCCAACGATGACCTTGATTTTTTATCGATAGTAGAACAGGAAGGCCAGGACTATGGATACGCAGACTTTGTAAAAACGGTAGATGCAGTTATTGTAGGACGAAAAACTTACGATAAAGTAATCTCTATGGGCTATGGCTTTGCTCATAACGATAAGGATGTTTATATAATCACCCGGACTCCAAGACCTTCTATTGGTTCTGTAAAATTTTATACCAACAGTATTCAAGACCTTGTTGCAAAACTAAAATCCGGGCAAGGAAAAAATATTTTTGTGGACGGAGGAGCAGAAATAGTAAATGAGCTACTAAAAGGCAATTTAATTGATGAGTTTTATATATCCGTTATCCCTTTTTTACTCGGGGAAGGAATCTCCTTGTTTAAAGATGGCAGGCCAGCATTAAAAGTTAAACTTATAAGCACCAAACAATTTGACAAAGGACTGGTACAATTACATTATGTGCGGGCAGAAAATGAATTACTATAATATGATGGACAAATGCCCGCAGGTTAAAATAATGAGCAATTCCTGAACAATCACTTAAATAATATCAAATGTATACATCACAAACAAAAAGCATAGTCCAGCATTTCCTTCAGTGGCTGAACCAAAGAAATTTAGCAGAATTAACCAATCTTTTTTCAGAAAATCTAGATTGGTACATACCGGGAAATATAGAGAAAGCTCACTGGTTAGGTAAGAAAAATAGCAGGGAAGATGTAAAGAAGTTTTATGAATTATTATGGAAAAATACGGAGCCGGTTTCTGCACAAATAGATAAGATTTTTGTTGATGCGAACGATGCAGTAATTACAGGGGAGTTTTCAACTAAAATGTTACAAACAAATAAGGTTGTTGATTCACTTTTCTGTATTCAGATAACAGTAGAAAATGATTTAATTGTTAAGTATCGTTTGTTAGAGGATAGTTATGCTGTGTCTATTTCATTAACTTCTACTGATGAATGAAGGGCACATTAAAATTCAGGCCGCTCATCAATTTTGGTCTTAACTATCTTTAATTTACTTTTTCTGCATTAATAGAAATATCATACTATAATGAAACAAATCAGGGAGTATTTTGAAAGAACAGTTCAGCTTACAGATAAAGACTGGCAACTATTTTCATCTAAATTGGTAAGCCGGGAGTTCACCAAAAGAACCATAATATTAAAAACAGGACAGACAGAGAACTATCTTTCATTTGTTGAAAAAGGCATTATCCGGTTTTTTATCCCTAAAGAGGAGAATGACCTGACTTTCGATTTTGTTTTTGACAATGGTTTTTTAAGTGCATACGAATCTTTTTTGACACAAACTCCTTCAACTTATCAAATAGAAACACTTACAGAGACTATTTTATGGAGTATTACTTACCACGATTTACAAGATATTTACAGGGAATCTGAAATAGGAAACACCATTGGACGACTTGCAAGTGAAGATCTTTTTCTAAAAAAATCAAAGCGGGAATTTTCATTATTGAGCGACACGGCTGAGGAGCGATATCTAAAATTATTTGAAGAACAACTGCATTTGATTAAACAAATTCCGTTGAAATATATTGCTTCTTATATTGGGATCACTCCCCAGGCACTCAGCAGGATAAGAAAGCGAATTTCTTAACCCAGGTTCATTTTTTTTGGTTTATGATGTCCTTACATTTGTTGCTCAATAATTTATAAAGCAATGAAACAATATTTGAACATTCTATTAGTGCTGCTAATGAGCCTTTTGATTAATAGCAAGACGTTTGGCCAGGACACTAAACAAATAGTTAATATAACCAATCTTGAAAAAATAAAAGGCTCACTATATGTAGGCTGGTATACAGAAGCCCCTACTTTTAGGATAAATGAAAAGGCTATATATAGAGAAAGAATACTTGTAAATAATCAAAAAGATATAAGCGTTGTATTTAAAAATATTGTAAAAGGAACATACGCTATAGCTGTTTTTTTAGACGAAAATGATAATTACAAATTAGACAAAAACTTCTTTGGAATTCCAAAAGAAAAGTATGGATTTTCCAATAATGTTGTTCCATCATTGAGACCGGCAACTTTTGATGAGTCATCTTTTGAATTGAAGCAAAAGGAAATGATTATAAATATAAATTTGAAATAAAAAAACATGAAACCATTAATAGTTTTACTAATTGTTTTTTTAGTTTCAATTTTTGTAATAAAGTTGCTAACTCAAAAGTACGACCTTCCATTATCAGGAAGAATTGGAATGTGTGCGATGCTGCTTTTTTCAGCGATAGGACATTTTGCCTTTACCAATGGCATGACAATGATGATACCCGGTTTTATACCTTTCAAGACACAAATAGTTTATCTAACAGGTATCATTGAAATAATAGCGGCAGCAGGTTTATTGATTCCTCAATTTAAGGTATTAACTGGTTGGCTATTGATTATCTTTTTTATCCTGCTTCTCCCCGCCAATATTAACGCTGCCATTCATAATATTGACTTTCAAAAAGGAAATGCTACAGGTAATGGCTTAGGCTATCTATGGTTTCGGGTTCCTTTACAAATAGTTTTCATCCTATGGACATACATCAGTGCAATAAGATTTTAATGTATGCTCTGAAAAATATCAGCCGCAAGATGAACTGCGAAATAAAAGGGTAGCACAATTGTTGTTATATCTAAACTGGCATTTCATTTTAAATAAGTACACTATGATTTATCCAATAGCTAAAACAGCGATAAGGCAAATGCTTAGTAAGGAAATCATTATGCGGATATTGATTTTTAAAACTAATATCAAATTTAAAAAGGATTTAAAAAAAATTGAAACACACTTAAATAATTTTTCCTCTATATCAAAATGGAACATCGATAGAGCGGATATTGATAATGTATTACGCATTGAGACCATAAATCTTAATGAAGAAGATATCATACGCATCATTATTGATGAAGGCTTCAAATGTGAAGCATTAAAAGACTAACAAAAATGAGCACACACAAAAAATTAAATTACCAAACCTGGCACAAAAAAACACCTTGCATTTAAAAGTTGTGAGCAGGATTTGGCTACACCATTTAATATGCAAAATGAAATTGGAGCGATTGGATATTGGTTAAGTAAAAATGCACAAGGAAAGGAATAATGCAGAAATTATGTAAGGACCATTATATGTTATGGTTTCCAAAGTGAAGGCTTACAAAAAGGCTTTTTAAATTAAAGTTGTTTATTGCATAGTTATAAGAGTGAACCAAGTCTTGACGAAGTAACTCAAAATATTTATTTAACATCACAACATTCTCAGAAGATTCTTACTGATTGGGAAATAAGTCCCGAAAAAATTTGAAACTGTATAACTCTAAGTTATTTAAAAACAAAATAATCGTAAAATAAATGTAATTATGACAAATTCAAAAAATATACAAGGAGAAATCATCACAAAAGAATTTTACCAAAAGGCTGAAAGCCCGATAGTGATTATTCCTGAAAAATTAATTCACAAAAATGTTGAACAGGCAAATGCTGAATTTCCCCTGGGAAACAAACCCGTTTTTTTTATTGTGGATCTGCCCGGTAAAAGCATGTCCATGACTGTTGGGAGTTTAGACCCAAATAAAATTAGTGGTAAACATCGGCATAGTTATGAAACTATTATGTACATAATAGAAGGTGAAGGATACACAATGATAGAAGATAAGAGGGTTGATTGGGAAAAAGGAGATGCTATTTATGTACCTGTTTGGACCTGGCATTACAATGTAAATACCAGTACAGAAATAACTGCCAAATATGTGAGTTGCGATAATGCACCACAACTTCATAGTTTAGGCGTTGCAATGTTTGAGCCTGCAATTATTTAACAGCACACTGAACAGCATTTCGATCGGTTCATCAAACCAGCTGGGAGTTAGTCATACTATCAGACATCACGAATTAAAGTACCAGTATATATAAAATGAAGCAGAATTTTAAGACTAAAAGACTTTTACTGGATATTGTATCGACTACTGACTGGAATTTTATAAGCGAACTTGTCAACACCGAAGGGTGGATAGAATTTATTGGTGATAAAAATATTCATTCGAAGGAAGATAGCATAGCTTACATCAATAAAATTCTCGATAATCCAAATTTCACCTATTGGGTGATAAGGCTTAGAGATACAAATATCCCAATCGGAGTTGTCTCTTTTATCAAACGTGATTACTTGAAATATTATGACATTGGATTTGCACTTCTTCCTTCCTTCCTTCCAGGCAAATGGATTTGCTTTTGAATCGGCGAGGGAAATTTTATTACATATCTTTCAGAATTCTGATCACCCGGCTATCATGGCGACGACACTTCCTCATAATTTAAGTTCTATCAAATTACTAAAGAAGTTAGGTTTGCAGTTCAATGAAGAAATAGAAATCACAAATCTAAAATTACACGTGTACTTAGCGGAGAAATCAAAAGTTGTAGAACTCCAAAATATGGATTGACAGGCTTGCAATTACTGAATACAAAAAAGTACGAACGCACAACAAAGTACAGGCAACATAAGGGTCTGCCCATCTAACTTCAGCTATAAATCAGTATCTGCGATAAGGTGAATTTTTAGTAAGGGAACAGCGTTACCAGCTTCTATAATGACTTTGAAAAGATAGAAATATCAAAATTGACCAATAACTGAAATAACAACCGATAACAATGCGCCCTATTACAAATTAGTACGGATCATCCAGGTAATTTACCCTAAAACTATTTTCATATGAATACTATTATCGTCGACCAAAACATACAGCTTGAACCCACAAATATATTACAGGCTTCTTCATTGTTTACTGCAATAGACAATAACAGAATACAACTTTCCGGTTTTTTACCATGGGTAAACAAAATGATAACAGTTGAGGACTTAAAAGAATATTTGAAAAATGCCGAAATATTATGCCAGCAGGGGAGGGAGGCCAGTTTTGCCATAATATTCAACAACGTTGCTGTGGGCAGGATTGGGTTGCACCATTTAAATATGCAAAATAAAATTGGAGCAATTGGATATTGGTTAAGTAAAGATGCACAAGGAAAAGGAATAATGCTGAAATCGAGTAAAGCCCTTATCTGTTTTGGTTTTCATAGTTTAGGCTTACATCGGATTGAAATTAAAGCAGCAGTTAATAACTTAAAAAGCCAGGAAATTCCTGTGAAATTGAATTTTGTAAAAGAAGGCGTGTTAAGACAAGCTGAATTAATCAATAACCAATTTCTGGATTTGTATATATACTCGATGCTAAGTGATGAATGGCAGGCAACGAACCGCTAACAATGAGAATGCCTGGCATTTAGTTTTATAATATACTGAAAACTCCTTTTGGGTTTGTTGTGTAATATTTTTTAACATAAATAGTTAATTTATGAATCTTAATCAAATAACAGTTCCTGTAATGAATGTTGAAAAATCAATACTATTTTATGAAACCCTGGGCCTTCGTTTAATTGTAAAATCATTACCAGGTTACGCAAGATTTGATAGTATGACAGGGTCTTCCACGTTTTCATTACACCAGGTTGAAAGACTTCCACAGGGAGACGGAATTTGGGTTTATTTTGAAGTCCAGAATTTAGATGAATATGTTCAATTGCTCATTAATAAGGGAATTGTTTTTGATGAATTACCTAACGACAAACGTTGGTTATGGAGAGAAGCAAGACTAAAGGATCCTGACAATAATCAAATCATCATCTACTTTGCGGGAACTAACAGGCTTAATCCGCCCTGGCGGATTAACTCCTAAAAGCCGGTTATTACATAACATTTGGCAAAAGCAGACCCCC
>JANPIJ010000041.1:0-10674 GCA_031424955.1 Ferruginibacter sp.
CGCTTTTAACCATTCCTCTTTGTTTTGTCCATACTCTTCTATATCATACCAATCTTCTGCTCCACATATTACCGCTGCTATAGTAATGAAAATAATGTCTATTAATTTGTGCACCTTTTTATGCTCTTTTGTCCGAGGATCTGGCAAGCTACTAAAATGTTCGATTATACTGGCCATGGCTTTTTTCCGCAAAAACCAAATTATTAATTAATTCTCCAACATCTTTTAATCCACCGATGGGGATAACCTATAATATTTTAATGCGTCTGCCCTGGGTAATGATTGTGTTTTAAATAAAAATTAAATCCTGTAGCTTTACTTTGTCAAAAAAAAATATGCGTATCATCTCCTACAACGTCAACGGCATTAGGGCCGCCTTAAAAAAAGGTTTCATTGATTGGCTAAAAACAAATCCTGCTGATATTATTTGCCTGCAGGAAACAAAAGCTACAAAAGATGATGTGGATGTAAAATTGCTGGAAGCATTGGGCTTTCATCACCATTGGTTTAGTGCTGAAAAAAAAGGGTATAGCGGCGTAGCAGTATTTACAAAAATAAAACCCGACAATGTTTGTATAGGTTGCGACATCCCGCTAAGTGATGCGGAAGGGCGGGTCATTCAACTTGATTTTGGTGATATCCGTCTTATCAATGCTTATTTCCCATCCGGCACCAGTGGAGATCTGCGTCAGCAATTTAAATACGAATGGCTCGATGAGTTTCACACCTACCTTGCTAAACTCCGGAAAATAAATCCCAAAATAATTTTATGTGGTGATTACAATATTGCTCACCAGGAGATAGATATACACGACCCAAAAGGCAATAAAAACAGCAGTGGCTTTTTACCGCAGGAACGGGAATGGATGACGAAATTTTTAGGCAGCGGATGGATTGATACTTTCCGTGTATTTCATTCGGAACCACATCGCTATAGTTGGTGGAGCCAGCGTTTCCCAAGCGTACGACTGAACAACAAGGGCTGGCGCATTGATTATATTACTGTCACAGAGCCATTAAAAAGCCAGTTGGTAGATGCAGATATTTTCCCCGATGTAAAACATAGTGACCATTGCCCGATATATTTAGAAATTAAAGCCTGATCCGCTTCCCGTTATTTGCAATGAAATGTTTATGAATTTATATTCTGCAATAATTGACTACAGCGCCTTACCTTGCTGTACATTTATCTAGCTATGGAAGTCTTACTTTTTATTGCCCTTGTAATCATTATTGTTTTACTAATTAAAATCAAATCCTTTCAAAAAGAAATAGCGACCCGGACACAGGAGCGTTTTCTTTTGATACAAAAAGAACTGGTTGAATTAAAAGAGCGTGTTAAAAAGCCAGGTGCCGAAATAATACCAGTTGAACCAACTGATGAAAATGTAGTGCAATGGCGGCCTTATGTAGCTCCGGAAATAACAAAATCCACCGTTGAAACACCCCCTCCTTATTTATCGCCTGAAGCAGCAAATGAAACAATAAACGCTGCGGCTCCTGCACCCATTGAAAAAGCCCCAACCGTATCATCAACAACTCCTTTACCAACCTATGTTAGTCCCACGGTTGCTGAAAGCTGGTGGGGAAAATGGTTGCGCAATAACCCGGACCTGGAAAAATTTATTGGCGAAAACCTGGTCAATAAAATTGGCATTACAGTACTGGTATTGGGTATTGCTTTTTTTGTAAAATATGCCATTGATCAAAACTGGATTAAAGAAGCAGGACGTGTTGGTATTGGAATCGGATGCGGCATTGTGCTCATTGCACTGGCACATTATTTACGCAATTCCTATCGCTCTTTTAGTTCGGTTTTAGCAGGCGGTGGTATCGCTGTTTTTTACTTTACCATCGCATTTGCTTTTCATGAATACCAGCTTTTTTCGCAAACGGCAACATTTATAATAATGATTGTTATTACGGCATTTGCTGTCGCCCTCTCTTTACTCTACAACAAACCAGAACTGGCAGCTATAGCAACTATCGGTGGTTTTATCACGCCATTCCTGGTAAGTACCGGTAGTGGAAATTACATTGTTTTGTTCTCCTACCTGCTTATTTTAAACATCGGTATGCTCACCCTGTCCTGGTTCAAAAAATGGCAGGCTATCCATGTGATTGCCTTGTTTTTTACACTTTGCATTTACGGAGGCTGGCTGGTACAAAACACTATTAAGGGTAACGGGTTTGTACTATATAAAAACTCATTCCTGTTTGCTACTGCATTTTATATTTTATTCCTGTGCATGGGTATGATTCATAATATCCGTACCAAACAACCTTTTAAAGCTTTTGATTTCTCATTGCTGATGGTGATTACCTTTAGTTACTATGCGGCGGGTATGACAAACCTGCATTTTTGGAATGAAGGTGAATACCAGGGATTATTTACAATCGCATTAGGCGCTATCAATTTTTGTCTTGCAGCCTACCTTTATAAAACCAATAAAGGAGATAAAAATTTGTTGTACCTGTTCATTGGTCTCACGCTTACTTTTGTTTCCCTTGCGGCTCCTGTGCAATTACATGGTCATTCCATTACCTTATTCTGGAGTGCCGAGTTTGTATTACTTTACTGGCTGCACCAGCGAAGCAGTATAGATATATTTAAATACTCATCTTCCATTATAATGGTATTAATGATGATTAGTTTGCTAATGGACTGGGATAAGGCAAATGATGTAAGCACTGCCCACCTGCCGGTAATATATAAAAACGTACAGGGCTTTATTACCAACATCGGGGCAGTAGCATCCTTTTCGATATATGCAATACTACTTAAGCATGAAAAAAAATCATTGATCTTTATTGCAGGTATCAGAAACGGCCTGGCCTTAAAAACAATGCTGCTGGTTGCCGGCTTTCTTTTATACCTGACTTGTGTATTCGGAGTTAATTTATATTTTTATAATTACGAATCGCTTGATGTACCAAATGCCTGGCACCAGTTAATTACTTATTCATTTACAGCAATACTGCTGGCAATTATTTCAAGATACAATGCCGGAGACAAGCCCCTGGGACGTTTACTGATGATTGCAGCCTGTGTTGCATTGTATTTATTAAGTATCCCTTATGTTATTCACTTAAGAGATGGTGTATTACAGCAGCTATACCCATCTGTACAGTTGTGGGTTCATTGGACTTCAGCTTTTATTTTGCTTTACATAATCTACCAGGCCATCCAGCTTTTCCGGAAAAATGGTGCTCGTTTTGAAAATACTGGAAGGCTGTTTATCTGGATCATCAATTTTGTATTGATGATATATTTCAGTATTGAAATTATGCACGCTTATGTGGTACTTACGGCACCGCTTCAAAATATTACCACATCATTACAACAATATTCAAAGGCGGGGTTAACAATTGTTTGGGCGCTTTGTTCCTTTGCAATTATGTGGCAGGGTATGAGGCATAAGTTTAAGACGCTGCGAATCATTTCATTGATCCTGTTTTCCGTGGCACTCGCAAAATTGTTTTTATTTGATATCCGTAATATATCTGAAGGAGGAAAAATAGCCGCATTTATCATGTTGGGAATCCTGCTGCTGATCATTTCATTTATGTATCAAAAACTTAAAAAAATTATTATTGATGATACAACCCGGTAAAATATTAATTGCGTTATTTTTAATTGTGCCGGCACCCGGATATATAAATGCCCAGCAGTTTAAATATGCTGCGGCATTGCATGAAGTGGTTACAACCGGCTTTTATGAAATCCCAATTTCACCCCTACTCAGTTCATTTATTAAAACTGATTTTTCAGATGTGCGCATTGCTGATCAAAATAACCAATGGGTACCTCATATCTTACAACAAGGCAACTCAACATTGGAGGAGCATTTATTTACTTCGTTTCCTATATTACAAAACACGGTGAATGATAGCGGTAAAAATTTACTGGTCGTTGAAAATACAAAACCTGGTGGAATTAATAACCTGAAGCTGGTACTCAAAAACGCTGCCGTAAACCGATCCGCAATACTAAGTGGCAGCTACAACCGGAAAGACTGGTATATGATAGACGACAATATAATGATCAGCAGAAGCCATGAGGCAATCAAAGACGAATACGTTCAGGAAATTAATTTACCATTAATAAAATACCGGTATTTAAAACTGGTGGTAGATAACATTCACAATGAGCCATTACTCATTACAAAAGCCGGATTTTATGCATTGCCCAATTACAAAAAGCCAGTTACCTACCAGGTAAACCCTGCGCCTCTTTTTACCCAAAAGGACACCAATAAATATACATACATTGAAGTAAAACAAGAAAATAATTACCAGTTTGATAAAATATCAATTAGGGCAAGTGGCGCCAGGTTTTACAGCAGAGACGTACAAATTTGCTTACCTGATTATGGAGTAAACAAAATTCCCAGGCCCGGTTTTGTAATTGGCAATTTTAAATTAATGCCTGCTACTACAGTAGTATATTATTTATCAAAAACAAAGACCCCAATATTTTTCATAGTAATTAAAAATGGAGATAACCCGCCATTGAAAATTGAAAATATTCGCACCGAACTTCAAATGGTATCCTTGGTGGCATACCTTGATAAAGGGAAAAAATACAAACTGGTTTTTGGTGATTCCCTCGCTTCTTTTGCCGATTATGATCTTCAACCATTTAAGGATAGCATCACTATACAACGTGCATTAAAATATGGCAATATTTATGCTACCGCAAAAAAGGAACCCCATACAAACAGCAATCATAAAAACTGGTGGATATGGCCGTCCATTATTTTTGCAGGGTTAGTATTAGCTTTTTTAACTTTTCGGCTTACAGCTGATATCAATAAAGCCGGAAAATAATTTAGCCGGGCTGTATCTTTACTGTATGATAATTTACAACGTAACAACCAAAGTAGATTCGGCCATACAGCATCAATGGTTAAAGTGGCTTAAAGAAGAGCACATCACAGATATGATAAATACCGGCTGTTTTACAAAAGTCAATATTTTGCGGCTATTGGAAACAGACGATACGGATGGCCCCACCTATGCCATTCAATATTATGCCGAGAGTAAGGCTTTGTATAATCTGTATATCGAAAAATTTGCAGGCATCATGCGACAAAAATCCATTGATAAATGGAGTGGGCAATTCATTGCTTTCAGATCAGTAATGCAGGTTGTTAACTAAATGTGCAAAATAAAAATGGTTGCTTTTGTTAAATAAAAAACCCACCTCCATAGCAGTAAAATCCGCATTGGCATTGGATTTACAACCACATAATGCTGAAACCCTTACCAGCAGGGCTTTTCAGGTGAAATCAAAAAATGAATTCATTATAACGACAAAAAGTGATTTGTCGTAAAGCCTTATTCCTTGCGGTTTACAGCGATTTTTACAGTATAAAAATGAGAGAAAAAATTTTCTTGCAATAAAAAACCGTCTATATTTGTTGCAGTAATAAATTTCAAAAAACTTAATTATGAACAAAGCAGAATTAATCGCAAAAATTGCTGATGATGCAGGCATTACAAAAACACAAGCCAACGCAACTTTAGACTCTTTTGTAGAAGCAGTAACAAAAACTTTAAAAGGTAATGGTAAAGTTACTTTAGTTGGTTTTGGTACTTTCTCCGTATCAAAGAGAGCAGCCCGTAACGGACGTAATCCACAAACTGGTGCTGTAATTAAAATCAAAGCTAAGAAAGTAGCTAAATTTAAAGCTGGCAAAGAATTATCTGCTAAACTGTAATGATTGCCCAACCACATTAAAAAAGCAAGACCCAATAGAATGTCTTGCTTTTTTAATCTTATTCAACATCAAATCACTTAAATTATATTATCATGGGACGCGGAGATATTAAAACAAAAAAAGGCAAAATTGCTAAAGGATCTTTTGGAAAATCAAGACCTGCAAAGCCAGCAAAGAAAACAGAAGTTGCAGTACCCAAAAAGACTGTATAAATTCACCAGTTACAAAGTTAATTGGTTGATAGGTTTTAAGGTGCAAACCATTCAACTTATCAACCAATCTACTTTTAAATTCGTCTTCTTTCTTAAGGAGCCAACCTTTCAATTTTCCAGGTAGCATCCTCCTGCAAAGTATATTGCAAACGATCATGTAAACGGTTCGATCTTCCCTGCCAGAATTCAATCGATATTGGTTTTAACCGGTATCCTCCCCAATGCCCAGGACGTGGTATATTTTGATCCGCAAATTGTTTTTGGAACTTCAATACATTTTCTTCAATCAATTCCCTTTTTTCTATCACCATGCTTTGTGGCGATGCCCATGCTCCTATCCTGCTGCCTTCGGGTCTTGAGGCAAAATATTGGTCGCTTTCTTCGCCATTCACTTTTTCTACTATGCCCTCAATTCTAACCTGGCGTTCCAATTCTTTCCAAAAGAAAACCATACATGCCTGTGGGTTATGAGCAAGTTCATGCCCTTTATTGCTAGTGTAATTGGAATAAAACACAAAACCGTTTTGATCATACCCCTTTAATAAAACAATCCTTGCGGAAGGTTTACCCTCCAATGTTGCTGTAGCAAGTGTAACTGCATTCACTTCATCTATATCGCTGTTCAAGGCATCATCCCACCATTTACCAAACTGCATAACCGCATCTGCTTCCACTGCTGTTTCGATCAATGTATGGAGCCTGTAATCCCTTCTGATATCCGCTATATTTTTCATTTCAAAAGTATTTGGTTCATAAAGTTCAACTAAACAGTGTTAAAGAAAAAAAGTTATCCTATTCGTGTAATGAATATTGCTGTTGATTAAGTTTTTAATATATGCCCCCCTGTTTTAATGCAATACCAAATCCATTTACCACTTTAACATTATTTATTCTGCTCCCCGCACGTTGGTGCCTTTTACCGGATTTCGGTTACTATGTAGACGAATTTTCATTCCTTTTTACTCTTCCTATTTCATCATCAGCGTTTGCCAAAAGACTTTCCAATTCTGCAATGCGGCTGGTTTGTTGGTGGAGCTGGAGGTTTCGGCTATTCATTTCCTGCAACTGTTGTTGCAGGTCTTTTACCTGCGATTGCAAAAAAGCATACTCCTGTTTAAGGCTTTCATGTTGTTCCTCCATGCTTACCGCACCGCTTACCTTTTGTTGTCCATCATTTGTATTAAAAGAAGTTCCGGCCACCTGTTGCTGTAAATCCGTTAAGAAATACTGTAAGTCTTTTAGCTCCATTACCTGGTTGTCTAAACCACTCCTGTACTCATTGGCATCTGTTAACATGGATTGCAGCATTTCAATTTCCTTATCCCTGCTTTCAATTGTTTTGGCATAATATTCCAACCGTTCTTCCTGGCTTTTGTTTTCAGCCACGAGTTTCTTAATTGCAGTCAATAAATCAATATTGCTTTTATTTTCCATTGTTACATTTTATAATACGCACCAATACAATTTAGCCCTGGCATGATTATCACTTCAAAATTAAAAAATAGTTTCAGTTTTATACCGGAACCGACATTGCTGCCCATAAATGAAAAAGCTTCCGTTACTAAGCGGAAGCAATTGCTTTAATTGATATTTTACTTAACCCTTTACAAGCGTACCCACTTTTTCACCTGTTACTACCCTGGCTAAATTACCCGGCTTATTCATGTCGAATACAATGATGGGTAATTCATTTTCCATACACAATGTAAATGCGGTCATATCCATTACTTTCAAATTCTTGCTGATACATTCCGCAAAAGAAATTTTGTTATACTTGGTAGCTGATGGGTCTTTCTCCGGATCAGCAGAGTAAATTCCATCCACCCTGGTACCTTTTAAAATCACTTCGGCTTTTATTTCAATTGCCCTTAAAGAACCAGCCGTATCGGTGGTAAAATATGGATTACCCGTGCCGGCACCAAAAATAACCACCCTGCCTTTTTCCAAATGCCGGATAGCCCTTCTGCGGATGTATGGTTCAGCTATCTGTTCCATTTTGATAGCGCTTTGTAATCGGGTATATACCCCGGCTTTCTCCAACCCGCTTTGCAATGCCATGCCGTTAATAACGGTGGCCAGCATCCCCATATAGTCGCCCTGGGCTCTTTCAATGCCTGTTTCTGCCTCATTCATTCCGCGGTAAATATTACCACCTCCAATCACTATAGCAACCTGTACCCCTAATTCAGTTATACTTTTTATATCCTGTGCATATCGGGCTATCACCTGGCTGTCCAAACCAAAATTTTTATCCCCCATTAATGATTCACCTGAAAGTTTGAGTAGTATTCGCTTGAATTTGGGTACCATTTGTTTGAAATTTTTGCGAAGATATATTTTTAATATTGTTTCGCTGCCTACATCGCATCTATTACCGGCATTTTAATTCACAATTTTTTATCCTGGCCTTTCATTATACCCTATCACGCTAAAATGCATACTATTAAGCCCTGCTTCCGGCACGGGTCTGAATACCATCCACAAATACTATAAAAATGAAATGAAAAACCGCCAGCATTATACTGGCGGCAGAAACTATCAACCATGCTCTAAAAAAGTTTTAATCATTTACCGGGGAGAATGCTAATAAACAATATATGATTGGGGCAAGCCAAATAATGTCAAATTATACTTAAAGCAGGCAAATGTTTTGAGAATATTTTCAAATATAAAGTTTCCTAATAAATCAAACAATACCCAATGAAGGGTATTTTAAGAAAAAGAAGGCGGATATAAGCACCAACATATCCCACGGCCGACAGGTTTTCCCCGATATTGCATAGAGAGCATAAAAAAAGCGAAACAATCGTTTCGCTTTTAAAAATTATATTAAGTAGATTATCCCAATGCCACTCTTTTAAATTCGGTTACTTTTAAATCAGCATCTATACTTTTAAGGTAGTCTGCAACACTTTTGCCATTATCTTTTACAAATGCCTGGGCCAGTAAGGTATTGTCTTTAAAAAATTTATTCACCTTACCTACCGCGATTTTTTCCGCCATTTCTGCCGGCTTACCTTCCGCTTTAATTTGCTCAATTGCAATCTCTCTTTCCCTTGCAACTGTTTCAGGGGCAATAGCGCTTTCATCAACCGCTAAAGGATTCATTGCTGCAATCTGCATTGCCACATCCTTACCTGCATCACCGGCAGCCTTATTGAACCCTACCAGCACCCCCATACGGTTTGCACCATGTATGTAAGAGGCAACGTAAGCCGCTTCAACTCTTTCAAACTTAATTGCAATCTTCTCACCAATTGCAGCCAACTTATCATTAATTAGTTCAGCAACTTTTGTTCCGTTAATTTCTACTTCATTTAATGCTTCGGCAGATTGTACATCGTTAGCAATAGCTGCATCCATGATGCTTTGAGTAAAACCTACAAAGTCTGCATTCTTACTTACAAAGTCAGTTTCACAACTTACACAAACAATCATACCGGTTTTATTATCGGCTGAAGTTTTTGCCAGAATTACGCCTTCTTTTGCTTCCCTGTCACTACGCTTTGCAGCTACTTTTTGTCCCTGCTTACGCAACCAGTCAATAGCTGCTTCAAAATCACCATTGCTTTCTGTTAATGCTTTGCGGCAGTCTAACATGCCGGCACCTGTTGATTGACGCAGTTTATTGATATCTGCTGCTGTTATTGTTGCACTCATGATAATATATTTAGCCCAAACCCATCAGGAAGTTCCAACCTCCGGTGTTTGGGAATTTTTAAAAATTCGATTTTTAAAAGAACCAATGGGTATAAAACCCATTTTCAAAAAAATTGACAGCTCAACCGAGTTCCGAATCTCGTGTCACGCTCATACAACGATTTTCAAAGTAGTACAAACGCCGGTTAGAAATGAACCACCAATTTTTGCAAACACTCGCTGGCTATTCACCTTTGAGGAGACCAGCAATGGATACACTTATCTTGGTCCGCCTGGTCCACCACCTGCCGGTCTTCTGCCACCTGCACCTGGTCCGGGTACACGACGCTTAGTTGGCGCTGCCCCTCTTGCTCTCTTGTTTCTGTCATCACCACCATCTGCCTTTTGCTCAAAACGGGATGCTTTTGATTCAGCACTTTCATCATTATCGCTGCTGCTGTCATCTTCATCTTTTTCTGCCTGGCGTTCTGCCAAAC
Source organism: Ferruginibacter sp. (assembly GCA_031424955.1). Lineage (GTDB taxonomy): Bacteria > Bacteroidota > Bacteroidia > Chitinophagales > Chitinophagaceae > Ferruginibacter. The sequence continues at coordinate 10,072 of JANPIJ010000041.1, forward strand.
CTTCTGCTATTGCAGCTGCGATGTAGTTAACGATAATAGCGATTGATTTAGTAGCATCATCATTTGCGGGAATGGCGAACTCAACTTTATTAGGATCACAATTGGTATCAACCATACCGAATGTGGTAATGTTTAAACGCTTTGCTTCTGCCAATGCGATGTGTTCGTGCCCGATATCCACTAAAAATAAAGCGGCTGGTACACGGCTGATTTGTGCGATACCACCCAAAACTTTTTCCATTTTTTCCTTATCACGTGTTAAGGTAAGACGCTCTTTCTTTGTAAGATTATCGATGCTTCCGTCGTTCAGCATTTTTTCGATGCTCTGCATTTTCTTTACGCTCTTACGAACCGTATTGAAATTGGTAAGCATACCACCTAACCAACGCTCTGTTACATAAGGCATGTTGATGCGCTTTGCACAATCAGATACGATTTCCTTAGCCTGCTTTTTAGTGGCAACAAACATTATTTTCTTACCGCTTTTAGCAATTGATTTCAACGCAGCAGCAGTTTCCTGTAAACCTTCAACAGTTTTGTTGAGGTCGATGATGTGAATACCTTTTTTCTCAGCAAAAATGTAAGGCAACATTTTAGGGTTCC
>JANPIJ010000042.1:0-10797 GCA_031424955.1 Ferruginibacter sp.
CTTTAGTAGGCTTTTTTGGGCGGCTTAATTATGGCTTCAGAGATAAATATTTATTTGAATTGAATGCAAGAAGAGATGGTTCAAGCCGGTTTTCCCAGGCGAGGAATAAGCAGTGGGGAAACTTTGGTTCTGCCTCTGCGGCATGGGTTTTCTCTAAAGAAAAATTCTTTAATGATATTTCAAAATATATAAGCTTTGGTAAACTGCGAGGCTCATTTGGTGGTAACGGTAATCAGAATATTGGTTCTAATTATGTGTTTGATGCTTTTTACCAGCAGAGCAATTATGGTGCTATAGGAAATATAAATGGAACCAACCCCTACTTTAATAATTTAAATACTTTGGGGGTTGCTATCCTGCAATTTGCCAATCCCGATTTAAGCTGGGAAACTTCTGAACAATGGAATGTAGGATTGGATCTTAGTTTTGCCAAACATTTTACATTCACAGCAGATGTTTACAATCGTACGGTAAAAAATATGATCCTTCCCCGTTCACTGCCTTCTTCTGCCGGAGGATTGAATGATCCATTTGTTAATGCCGGCAGCATGGAAAACAAAGGATGGGAACTATCGCTCAATTACAAAACGAAAGTAAATAAATGGGGTTTTGATGCAACCTTTATGTTGTCTGATGTTAAAAACAAGGTAATAGGATTGGTGGATGGCTTACCATTTATTGGGGGGGGCAGTTCAAGAACTCAATCTGGTTATGCGCTCGGTTCTTACTATGGCCTAAAGGCCAGTGGATATTATGCAGATTCAAATGATATAAAAGCTTCTCCAACCTTGTATGGGGCAGGCTGGAGTACTAATCCTGCAATTGGTCCCAAGCCCGGCGATTTGAAATACCAGGATATCAGTGGTGTTGATGGTAAACCGGATGGTAAAATAGATGACAACGACAGGACCTTTATTGGCAATAACTTTCCCAGGTTTGAGTATAGCATTAACCTGAATGTAAGCTATCAGAATTTTGACCTGAATATTTTTGGACAAGGTGTAGGCAAGCGGGAAAATTTTCTGAGCGGTACAGGTGCTGTTCCTTTTTTAGCCACAGATTTTATTCCTTCTTTACTGGACATTCATAAGGATTATTGGACACCGCAAAATCAAAATGCGACTTTCCCAAGATTGCTGGCCGGTGGGGGTTCTTATACAAATAACTTCAGGGCTTCCGATTGGTACATTAGAAGTGCTGCTTTCTTTAGGTTAAAGAACATCAACCTTGGTTACAAATTACCGGCAAATGTGGTAAGCAAGGCTAAACTTGCTGCTGTACGGGTTTTTATCAGTACACAAAACTTGTTCACCATTACTAAAGCATTCGATGGATTTGACCCTGAGATTGATAACGCTAACGGAGAATTCTACCCGGTAATGCGAACTTATACAGCAGGTCTGAATGTAACTTTTTAAAATATTAAATTTAGAAAAATGAAAAAAATATTATATCTCCCACTTCTATTGTTGGTTATCACAATTGGGAGTTGCAAAAAATATCTTGACAGAAATCCATTGGATGCATCTGCCAGCAGCACTTTTCTTAGTAACCAGGATGAAATGGACCAAAGCCTGAATGGTGTATATGCTGCCAGTTTGTGGACATTTCCCAACAACACTCCGCTGTTATTTGCCATTGAAGCTTCCACTGATATTGGTATTCGCCGCGATCAGAATGCAGAAGATTTTGTAGCATTGGGCGAAGGTGCTTTTTTTGTAAATAACCAGATTGTAAATTTAAGCTGGAGCCAGGGTTATAGATTAATTCAACGTGCCAATCAACATTTGGGCGGTATGGAGAAAGGGAAGAACAATGTATCTACACAATATTACGGAAGAAACAGGGCAGAAATACTCGTGCTAAGGGCGTGGGCCTATTTTCATTTGTTGTATATGTTTGGCGATTTACCTTATTATAAAACGACGCCTACAATCGATCAGGTGCTAAGTTCCACCAGGACGCCAGTGGCCACTATTGTTGCCGATCTCTATAAAGATTTAGATGAGGCTGTTGCCGGTTTTGATGCCGCTTCCGCACAACCTATCCTGGGTAATGGCCGCGTAAACAAAGCTGTAGCGCTCGGTGTAAAAGCTAAGCTGGCCTTGCTGATAAAGGACTATGCAACTGCAGCTGCTGCTACCAATACTGTTATCTCCAGTGCGAATTACAGTTTAAACCCAAGCTATCAGAATTTGTTTTCCATCGCTGGCCAGGTTGCCAATAATGGCCGTGAAATCCTTTTTAACCAAACCTACCCTACAGATGTATCAGCACCGGAAAATTGGATGGTGTGGATTACGGTACCACGTGCGATTACCAGTTCGCAAAGCAGTCATTTTCCATCGCAGGCTTTGGTAGATAAATTTGAGGGAAAAGATGGTTTGCGTATTGATGCTTCGGCCGTTTACAATCCACTCAATCCAAGGCTGAACAGGGACAATCGTTTGAAATGGACAGTATGGATGAATGGTGATACTTTACTTTATAATGTACAGGCAAGTGCCAATGGTGCTTATATTCAACCCAAAGAAAAAACCATATTTAATTTATATAGCTCTACCCGCAGGAGGTTTAACTGGACTACAGGGGTATTCGATGATGTTGCCGGTGGCAACACCGATTGGATTGGTAATACAGGCGGAGGCATTCAGTGGGCAGTTGGTGCTGCAGGAAGCAGGGGAGGTGTAGGGTATGTGTGGAGAAAATACGTAGACTCTACTCAAATACATCAATTGACTAAAACAGGTTATATACTGATGCGCTATGCAGATATTTTATTAATGAATGCAGAAGCAAAAATTGAACTGAATCAAATTGACGCATCAGTTGTAAGTACCATCAACCTGGTAAGGGCAAGGGCCGGACAGCCCGGCATTACATTGGGCCCCCAGGCACAAATGCGGCAGATTGTCAGAAGAGAAAGGGTAGTTGAATTTGCAGGGGAAGGATTGCGTTTATTTGATTTAAAAAGGTGGGACATCTATGCAAAAGCAAACAGTGGACCGGTAGTAGGTGCTGCCTTCGACCCTGCGGTGGCTCCTGCCACGCCTGTGTTTGACAACAATGATATACCAGATTATTCTGCCAGTATCAATCAACGCATCCGTTTTAGAAACCAGGTGAGGAATAATAACGCCGATAAGTTTAAACTTTGGCCAATACCACAGTTTGAGATAGATGTTAACCCGAATGGTATAAAGCAAAACCCAAATTGGTAATATTTCCCCTATGGCAATAATTCACGGGCGGCGGTAAAACGCCGCCTTCGTTTTTTAATTTTTTCTTATGCAACAAAGAAACCAATCACTTGATGCCTTGCGTGGCTTTGCCATACTTACAATGGTATTAAGCGGCAGTATTGCATTTGGCGATGTGATGCCTGCATGGATGTATCATGCACAAGTGCCGCCACCAGATCACAAATTTATACCCACGCTTGCAGGCGTAAGTTGGGTAGATTTAGTTTTCCCTTTTTTTCTTTTTAGTATGGGAGCTGCCATACCATTGGCCCTGCAAAAAAAACCGGCAGCAAAAACAACATTTGCCGGCATCTTTTTTATTGCCGGCAGAAGATATTTACTGCTTATCTTTTTTGCTTTGTTTACCCATCACTTAATGCCTCATGAAATAGCGCTGGTGCCCAATACACAAACTTATTTGCTTTCAATTGCTGCATTTATACTGGTGTTTTTTCAGTTGTATCACCACAAAAGCGGTCCGTACAAACGGTTGTTCTTAACGTTAAAAATAATGGCCTACGCTTTTGCTGTAGCATTATTATACCTGCTTCCTTTTAAAGGCGGGAAAGGCTTCAGTTTAAACAACAGCGACATCATTATTATTGTATTGGGCAATATGGCATTTTTTGGAACGCTTATTTGGTGGGTTACAAGAAACCACTCTTTACTTAGAATTGGAATACTGCCTTTTATAATGGCTGTTTTTTTAGCATCCAAAGAAGCCGGCGGAGGATGGGCAAAACAACTATATGATTTTAATGAGATTGCCGGTTTAAACATCGCCTGGCTATACCAGTTTTATTTTTTAAAATATTTATTCATCATTATACCGGGCACTTTTGCAGGCGAATATTTTTTGCAATATGCCAGTGAACCTGCGGTGAAAAATAATGGCATTAACACAACACATTTTAAAATTACCAGCCTGTTGGCTTTTGCACTGGTAATTACCAATACCATGTTCCTGTTTGGCAGGCACCTGCTTTTAAACCTTGGCCTTACGGTAGCTTTGCTTACTGCTATTTATGTTTTAATAAAAGAAAAGGGTAAGGAAAATGACCTGTTGCTGGTTCATTTTTTTAAGGCAGGTGCTTACCTGTTATTGCTGGGGCTTTTTTTTGAAGCTTATGAAGGGGGCATTAAAAAAGACCACTCTACCTACAGTTACTACTTTGTTTGTAGCGGACTTGCTTTTTTTATGCTAATCGGTTTTAAAGGATTTGCATTGGGCAAAACAGGTACTGCAATAAACAGTTATTTAAGTTTAAATGGCAGAAATCCTATGGTGGCTTATATTGCCGGAGGGTTATTGCTCACACCGTTCCTTCATCTTAGCGGCACAATAAAAATTTTGGACAGTATGAATGCCAATGCGTGGCTGGGCTTTTTGAAAGGTATTTTGTTTACCGGTTTGGTTTCGCTGATAACAATCCTGTTTACAAAAAAGGGATGGTTTTGGAAAACGTAAATGGGTTTACAGTTATTGAATATTAAAAATCAGCTTTCCTCCTTTTAATAATTGCTGGTGTGTAATGGACGTAACAGGAATGGATTTGCCGTTATAAATTACTGAAGTGATTCCAGCGTTAGTTCCGGGAGATTTTTTGTTTACCTGTATGTGCAGTGTTTTTTTATTGGGTAATACAATGGTTGCATTTTTTATCAGCGGATAGCCAAATACATATTCTCCGCTTGCCGGATTCATTGGATACATGCCGAGGCAGGTCCAGATATACCATGCACTCATCTGCCCGCAATCATCATTGCCACTTAAGCCATCCGGGCCCGTTTGGTAAATACTGTCGGTAACAACCTTTATCCATTTGGCAGCTTTTTCAGGATGACCCAATGCGGTATACATATAAATGATATGATGGCTCGGTTCGTTACCATGCGCATACTGCCCGATTAAACCGCTTACATCTGCAGACACATTTTCTCCATGCAATTCAGAAGGTGCCGCAAATAACTGATCTAACTTCCTTACCAGCTTTTCTTTACCGCCAAATAACGTGGCCAGTCCATTTACATCCTGCGGTACAAAAAAGCTATGTTGCCATGCAGTGCCTTCCACATATTGCCCATCAAAACCATGTTCCGATAATAAGGGATCAAAGGGTTCTATAAAATGGCCGGCACTATCCTTTGCCCGCATAAAACCGGTCTTTTTATCAAAGAGCTTTTGATAACTCATCGATCTTTTCATAAACAAATTATAGTCACTAACCTTACCCAGCTTTTTCGCCACCTGCGCAATGCACCAGTCATCATAGGCATACTCCAGCGTCATGGTCACGCTCCAGCCATGTTTATCCTGTGGTACATATCCAAACCGGATATAGTCGGATACGCCACGCTGGTTTTGAAAGGCGCTTTTTCGCATGGCAGTATAGGCCGTATTGTAATCAAATCCTTTAATGTTTTTCAGCATGGCATCAGCAATGATGGGGATACTGTGGTAACCTGTCATGGTATTGGCTTCCCAGGTGCTTAAATCCCATACGGGCAGCAAGCCATTGTCTTCATACAATTGCAGCATGCTGTTAATCATGTCGGGCAATCTCCTGGTTTGGGTAATGGTAAACAGTGGGTTTAATGCCCTGAAAACATCCCATTGTGAAAACACTGTGTACTTGTTTTCTCCTTTGCTGAAATGCAGTTGTTTATTATCATGTGTTTGATAAGCCCCGCCTGCATCATTGCTGATAACAGGAGCCAGGCAGGTATGATACAAAGAAGTATAAAATTTTTCAGCCAGCTCTTTATTATCGGTGTTGATCTTTATTTTTTGGAGTTCTTTCTCCCATAGCGCTTCAGCCGTTGTTGCGATGGCAGAAAAATCCTGGCTTGCAGATTTTTTTACCTCTGCCAGCGCTTTATCTGTGCCCACTGTACTTAAAGAAACCTTTACCAATAACGGGGTATTGGTATTAAACTGTAGTGCAATTTTTACTTTGTTGCCCGATGCTGAATTTTTGGAAGAAACGGAATCATCAATAAATATGAATTGCTGAACAGGCAATGAAAATTTTGCGGCAAAATATACTTTCTGGCCTTTGGCCCAACCCGTACTGTAACGGTATCCAATCAGGGTATGATCATCCACCAACTGCAACATTCCTTCGGTGCATTGGTCCCAGTTAATAGCAAATCCCATATCAAACCGTAGCCACCCGTTAGGTGATGGAAAACGGTACCGGTGAAAACCTGTTCTTTCTCCGGCGGTCAAATCGCATTGTATACCGTTATCCAATTGAACGCTATAAAAGCCCGGCTTCCCTGTTTCGTTGGAATGTGAAAAGGGAATTTTGATTTTTGTATTGCGAATTTGTGAAGTGTCTGTCAGCGGTAATACTGAGATGTCGCACCAGTCGCCAATACCGGTACCGCTCAAATGCATATGGCTGAAGCCTGCAATGGTGTTGCTGCTATAATGATACCCGCTGCTCCAGTCCCAGCCCTCATTGCCATTGTCCGGACTAAGCTGTACCATGCCAAAAGGCACTGTTGCACCCGGGTACACATGGCCATGACCACCGGTACCTGAAAATACATCCACGAATTGAGTGAGTTGTTGTGCAGCCAACTGCACGCTGGTAATACCTGTTAATAGCAGGAACAATGCTTTTTTCAAAATACTTGATTTCAATGATAAAATTCTAGTGTTAACTAAAGGCATTATTTAATGTACGGGTACTGTTGCTGGTACCACAATACTTTGTCTTTGATCCCCTCATAAAAAAAGAAACATTCTCCTTTAAAACCATTTACCCTGTTTTGCTGGATCATCTGTGTCATAAAGGCATCGCTTTGTAAAGTGGTGCCCGATTTTACCAATACCCCCGGGTACAATGGAACACTCGTGTTCCGGTAGTACCCTTTTTGTTGGGCCAGTACCGATGTGTACGCAGCAATATCATAGCGGTAACACTGTGGCATTACGATATCCACCCAACTACTATCTACCCAGGTGGGCCAATCCTGTAAGTATTCCGTTAAACTAAAAGGATAAGGGCTTGGCGACATGGTTAATTGCATGGCAGGTTTGATGGCTTTCAGTTCGGTGCGTAACCGCTTTAAGAAGCCATTTAATTTTTTTGCCCTCCAGTCAACCCACGCAGCATCCTTAAAATTGGTGGGTGGGTCTACACCCTTCTCCAAAAAATATAAGTTGCTGGTGTAATTGTCGTAACCTGAAGTAGATGGCACAGCAGGCAAACGGTCATCGCCCTGCAAACCATCTACATTATATTTGGTAGCTACTTCCTTAAAAAGGTTAATCATGTAATCCTGCACTTCGGGGTTAAAAGCATTTAACCAGTCAAAACCATTTTTTACCACCAGGTTGCCGTTGATGTCTTTTGCAGCCCAGGTAGGTTTGGCAGCAACAATAGCACCACCGTTGGCGGAGTACGACGAAGAAAAACCATATTCAAACCAGGCATGAATTTTTATTCCGGCTGCATGTGCCTCATCTATCATCTCCTGCAATGGATCCCTGCCGGCATATCTTTCTGAAATTGGTATACCGATTAAATGCTGCATGATAGTGCTGGGGTAGATGGTGCGGCCATTGTTATACACCACCATAAAAATATTATTGATGTTGGCTGCTTTACAGGTTTGTACACATTGCTTAATATTGTCCCTGCTATCCAGCGCCGTACTGGCAGCGGTGGTTATCCATGCTCCCCTGAAACCGTTAGGATCCCAGGTAGGAGTTGGGGTGACAGGAGTACTGGGGCTGCCTCCGTTATTCCCACCATTATTTTTTTTGCAGGAAATTAATACAAGGAATACACAGAATATAAAAAGAAAGGGAAGTCGGAATGGTTTGCTTAGCAGAATCATTATAGTTTTATTGATATTTCGTAACTGATAACGAACATAAATAAAAATATTTATAAAATTAAAATTGTTTGTAAATTAATTTATTAACTTTCAACTTTAATTCATTTTAACCTCAATGATGTGCTTGTAAAAGATAAGAAACAGCGAAACCCTGCCTGGTGGGTTCCATCCACCTGGTTTGCTATGGGATTGCCATTTGTTGCACTGGCTGCTGCCAGTGGGCTGATGTATAAAAACATGGGTATTCCCGATGCACAAATTGCATTCTGGACATCGCTGATTATGCTCCCCTGGACACTGAAGCCTTTATGGGGCCCTTTTTTAGAGATGTATAAAACCCGGGAATTTTTTGTGTATACCACTCAAATATTTACGGGGATAGTATTCGGACTGGTAGGGCTTACTCTTCACCTGGACCATTTTTTCAGTTTTTCAATAGCCATGTTGGCCATCATTGCATTCAGCGGTGCCACCCATGATACCGCTGCAGATGGCGTTTATTTAAATGAGCTGTCGTCAGAACAACAAGCTAAATATGTTGGATGGCAGGGCGCTTTTTATAATATCGCCAAAGTATTATCCGGCGGTGTGTTGGTGTACCTCGCAGGCGAACTGGAAAAGAGTATTGGTATCACCAATGCCTGGATGATAGTAATGTTTGTATACGGGATAATCATGATAATCCTGGGATTGTACAACCGGGTAATGCTTCCATCCGGCGGGCAATCCCGGGAAATTCATTCGGTTAAAGATGGTTTTGCCACATTAAAGGATGTGATCATTACCTTTTTTCAAAAAAAGAATATCTGGTTCAGTTTATGTTTTATTGTTTTTTATCGTTTTGCAGAAGGCCAGGCTATCAAAATTACTCCCCTTTTTTTTAAAGCAGCCAGAACAGAAGGCGGGCTTGGATTATCAACGTCGCAGATCGGTGTATTATACGGTGTATTTGGTGCTATTGCCTTCGTTGCAGGATCAATCATTGCCGGGTATTTTGTGTCTAATAAAGGCCTTACCAAAAAGACCTTGCTGATACTCTGCGCTTTTTTTAATGTGCCTTTTGTTGCTTACGCTTTTTTGGCGATCACCTTACCGCAAAACGTATATATCATTGGCACCGCTGTCGCCATTGAGTATTTTGGATATGGCTTTGGTTTTGTAGGGTTGATACTTTTTATGATGCAGCAAATTGCTCCCGGTAGATATAAAATGGCGCATTATGCTTTTGGCAGTGGACTGATGAACCTTGGTTTTATGATCCCTTCTATGGTGAGTGGTTTTGTGAGTGATTACCTGGGTTATAAAGAGTTTTTTATATGGGTGCTGATTGCTACCATCCCGGCTTTTGTAGTGACCTGGCTGGTGCCGCTACAAAAATTCGAAGAACCAATGCCGGCAGATACTTCCATTCCATAACCAGTTCATCTAAAAAGTATGGATGAAAAAAAGTAACGTTTGTTTTGTGTTGCAAAGTCAGTTTTACAGGTTACTATGCCAATCACCTTTGATGGCTCTTTCGCTTCAATAGTTAAAAAATAGTGTATGCTAATAACAGGAACCTTTATCGATGAAATCAGCCATGATATCCCACATCAAAACTGGGGCGTAAAGGAATGGGAGAAAGATTTTGAACACATGAAAACTGCCGGCATTGATACAGTGATCCTGATCCGTTGCGGGTATCGGAAATTTATTACATATCCCTCTACATATTTGAAACAAAAGTATCAATGCTATCATCCTCCAACCGACCTGGTAGAACTTTTTTTGTCACTGGCCGATAAACACAACATGAATTTCTATTTTGGTTTGTATGACAGCGGCCACTATTGGGACACCGGCATACTGCAGCATGAGATTGAAGACAACAAATTCGTGATTGACGAAGCCTGGACAAATTATGGTCACCATCCCTCATTTAAGGGTTGGTACCTGAGCATGGAAATCAGCCGGAAAACCATTGGAGCCATTGATGCGTTCCGAAATTTGGGAATGATGTGCAAGGATGCCAGCAACGAATTGCCTACTTTGATTTCTCCATGGATCGATGGTACAAAAGCAGTGATGGCTGCCAGCGCTACACTTACAAAATCAGAGTCAGTAAGTGTAGCAGAGCATGAAAAGGAATGGAATGAAATTTTTAGTGGCATCCGGGGTGCGGTGGACGCCGTTGCCTTCCAGGATGGCCATATTGAGTATAGTGAACTGGATAGTTTTTTCCGGGTGAATAAAAAGATGGCAGATCAATATGGACTTCAGTGCTGGACCAATGCGGAAAGCTTTGACCGGGATATGCCCATAAAATTCCTGCCGATAAAATTTGAAAAGCTTCGGCTTAAGCTGGAGGCTGCCCGACGGGCAGGATATGATAAGGCCATTACTTTTGAATTTTCCCATTTTATGAGCCCTCAATCGTCTTATATACAGGCGCACCACTTGTACAACCGTTACACCGAATATAAAAATGAAATAATTCAATAATGAAAAAAATACTTCTGCCGCTAACCATTGCACTTCTGTTTGGGGTTAACATGAAGGCACAACAAAAACCGGAAATCATCAAAGGAACCTGGATTACCAATGTTGCCAGCGATGTGCTGAAATCTAAAAGAAATATCGCTGAAGGTATAAAGCTTTGTAAAAAAAATGGCATCAACAATGTGTATGTAGTGGTGTGGAACAATGGAGTTACCATGTATCCCAG
>JANPIJ010000043.1:0-12744 GCA_031424955.1 Ferruginibacter sp.
CGTTTAATTTGAGTGGTGGCACACTCGCTGGTATTTTTGTGGGTCCTATCGTTACAACAGGAGCAGGCAGCTCAAATCTTAGCAGTCTTGGATTGGTACCCACTGATATAAGCAATACGGGTTGTCGTTTTCTGATTACGAATGGTTCGTCTACTGTTGCCGATATGGGCAGCAGTGTAAATCCTACAATCTGGCAGCTTACTATGCTGGTGTTTGATTAAAGTAATGAAGGGGATCTCTACCTGGTAACATCTCCCATCGAGCCTTAGCCTGGCTGGGAAGGTTGTGCAATATCGCTTACCATAGCACTAGAATAATTCAACTTCATGAGGATGTAGTGTTTAATGACGGCAAACAGCAAACATAATATCCGCAACGTCCCCGCCCTACCTGCAAAGTGATGAAAACGTTGCAGGAAGCGGAAATAAAAATTATAAACTATAAAATGGTTTGACAGGATACCGCAACTCAACCAGGTAGTTGCCAGGTCAGCAATTATAAAAAGATGAAAACGGTGGAACTGGTGCTGTTAACGCATTTCTAATAAACAGCAGGCCCAGGGAAGTAAAATGATAAGTCTTATAAAATTAGCCCGGATTTTTTCCAGCGGCCTTAAGCCCATCCTGTAATTTTTGCAAGGCAGAAAGAGCGCCTTTAGATTGCTGTGCATCTACTTCGAGTATCAACTGGCAACCCGGACAAATTACCGGTGCCTGCTGCAGCAATGAGTTAATAGAAATAGGTATGCGGGTGTTGCATTCGGGACAGGTTAGCCCGGGTTGCCGGCTTACTTCTACTACAGGCGTTCGTTCCGGCTGTGCTACTGCATTTGCAGGAGTAACGGTTTGTTTTTTTCGAATCAATTCTTTAAACCAGTTGGCAAGACGACTAAATAATTTCATAAGAAATAACCGTTTAAGAAGATGGGTATTTGATTTAATTATTTTTCATTGATCCCCTTATCCAGCAGGTTGAGCAACTGCACCATCCCGTGCGTAAGATCAGCTTGCTGTAATTTTATTTGCACACTCATGTTTATTTTTGTGCTGTTAATATTATCGGCGGGCGTTCGCTTTTCGGTCTTTCCATAAATTCCTTTTAACTGGAGGGCCGGCTTTTTTAGTAAACGATTCCTGCCTGCCGGGTCTGTAGTAGATTTTGTCTCTTCGGTAACGGAAGTGAGTACTACATCAAAATCAATGGTGGCTTCCGACACCTGTATAGCGGGTATCGGAATCAGTGTAAGCAATGGTATTTCAAGTGATGCTTTTGATTCGGAACCATCAGCACTGCGCCGGAGGAAGGAAAAGGTTACCATTCTTACATCTCCAAAATCACGGTTGGTCGCATCGCCCGTACCGGTAAAGCCTACTTCCTTTATAAAATCTGCAGTAGCTCTTGCGGCCTGCGCCTCGGCTTCCACAATAGCAGCCATCGGAGCCCCTAATAATTCATTCAAATGCAGCGGTGTTAAAATACTGGGCATAGGTTCTAATTAATTAAGGAAATATGATCCTCATCGGTTACTGAAAAATCCTGCATATCTACTTTAAATTGTAAGGTGAGCAACTTTGTCGGATCAAGATCTTTCAACTTTTGAGTTTCTACCTGCACATTGATCTTTGACTCTGAAGTTTCCCCTTTCAGTTTTTCAAGATCGGCCCGAAAACTTCTAAAAAGATCTGCAACCACTCCAGTTGATTTTGTAAGTATGGTTAAATCATCAGCCTGTGAAATCGACGGGTTGTCCGACGGCCTGGTAGGATTAACGGAGCTGCTGGAAATAATCCGGCCGGTAATCCATCCGGGAGTTGCCAGTGCTTTGAATTTTTCCTTTTCAGTCAAAAACTTGCTAAGTATGAGTTTGTCAGGAAGTCCGCTCCCCAAAAATTTGGATGTAGCAATAGAAATTCTACGATTACCAATTGTCAGTACTGCCGTATCTGTTTTTTTGACACCGTTTCGGACGATTGAGTCGATGGCAGCACTTTTCTTTTGCAGCGCATCTATCACCAGGATAGCATCTTTCACAGCCTCGTCTGCATTTTCATAGCCTTCACCCACTTTTAAATCGGGCTTCTGCTGCGCATCAAAAGACAGTACTTCAAACTCGCCATCGCTGTTGGGAATAACAAACAAAGATTCTACCCTTTTTGCCACGGGCACAACATTGGCGAGTTTTGTTTTGATGTTTTTTTCCGCGGATGTTACTGCCGCATTGATGCCGTCCGGCACCGTGGTCAGTAAAATTTTTAATTCGTCCTCCAAAAGCTCTTCCACATTTTGTATCCACTCCTTACCGGGATAATCTTCGCCCAGTTGTTTATATAATTTGTTAGCCTGTGTTGTACCGGATATGGAAGCCTGTAGCGACTTTGCAGCATTGCCTTTAAATCGTTTTACCAGTAAGGACAGCTTTTCCTGCGAGGCAGCCGATTGAAAGGGAACTTCCTGAACAGATTCCACCGCATACTTTATCTCAAATTGTAAACTGCCTACCTGCACTTTGGGTACGCTGAAATATTTCATGACATCATCGGCAGCATATTGGCGGGCGAGATCACGGGAAACAAGATCGGCAGAAGCACGTGCTTCTGTTACGTCTCGTAAAACAGCAGCAATCACTTTATTTATTTCGGCCATGTTGTTGGGTTGGTAACTTTAGTGATCAGGGATTGGGCGTGGCAGCAGTGCCGGCTTTTTCTAATATGGCATTTTCCATAATGTTTAGCACTTTGGCAAGTCCGGCCGGCATTTCATCCTGCACTGCCTTCAGGTTGATATCAATCGTGTATTGAGTTTGATTGCGGGTTTTTGATTCAACACTGGAGTTAAAGCGGGTAGACACTTTAGCATTCATGTTCACTTTCACCGGCGAAAGAAAATTGCCCGCCTTAAAATTGATCGTTGTGTCCGTGGCCACACTGCTGCTGGCACCATAGGCAAACTCCTGTTGTTCGGTTATGTTGGCGGTAAACTGTATGTTCAATTCCTCAATACGAATATAGGGGATAGGTACAATGGTAAGAATAGGTACCGTAAGTGAAACCTCTTCTTCCCCATCTGCATTGGAACCGCCTGAGCCACCGGTCCTTTTACGTTTAAATTTAAAGACCACGTTTCTAACATCCCCGAAATTTCCATTGGTATCATCTGTTTCGCCTTCATTGGTTTCAGACGGACGAACAAAGCCTACCTCTTTAATGAAATTGACCGTAGCCTGGGCTGCCAGGCTTTGAGCCTGTATTGCGGCAACCATCGGGCCACCAATCACCCTGCCAAATGGCAAAGAACGTAATGTGCGGTTAGCGTAACTCATAATTATAAATTTTTATATGTCTAAGATAATAAAATTTAAATATGAAACATATAAATATTTAATATTGGTTAATCGAAAGGCGCTGCCTGGGAAAGATGACTAAATTAACCAGCGTTAACCGTATGTCGTAACTTCTTACCCACTATCCCCGCCAGTATAAGAAATTTGTTTTGTCTTCTTATTTAGATTAAGTTGCTGTAAGAACTATGATTAATCTTCTATCTTCCACTACAAAATTTTAAAACAGATAAACGTATGAAAAGATTATTTCTTTTTACTGTAATTGTATTGATAACCGGGCTGGATAGCAAAGCGCAACAATTGCTGCTTCGCCAGCCCGCCATTAACAACGATGGTTCACTGGTGGCATTCTCTTTCCAGGGCGATATCTGGACGGTGCCTGCCACCGGCGGCAAAGCCACCAGGCTTACCATCCATGAGGCTTACGAGGCCAACCCCATTTTTAGTCCGGATGGAAAGCAGATCGCTTTTTCGGGAGCAAGGTTTGGTAACAATGATATTTTTGTGATGCCCGCTGCGGGCGGAATGCCAAAGCGTTTAACGTATCATTCCGGACCGGATGCTGTTTCAAGCTGGACACAGGCAGATAAGATACTGTTCTCCACTGCCAGGGAATTCAGGCAGATAGAAAGGCCGGCCGAAGTATATACCATCAGCCCCAAAGGAGGCACCGAAAGCCGCATGCTGGATGCGGTAGGTTTTGACCCCGCGCTTTCGCCCGATGGAAAATTCCTTGCCTTTGTAAGGGGCGATATTAACCCGGTAGCAAGACATGCTTACCGTGGAAGCAGCGACCGCGATATCTGGCTATACGATATCAACAATAAAACCTACACACAAATGCCGGGGTTTGAAACCAATGATATACTGCCACAATGGGGCAGCAATGGGGCGTTGTATTTTTTAAGCAGTAATGAGGGCGCTTATAATTTATACCGCTTAAACATCAGTGCGAACGGCAAGGCAGCCAATAAACCTGAAAAGTTGACTGACTATAAGGATGAAGCCATCCGTTCTTACAACATTTCCGCAGATGGTAATACCATCGTGTTTGAGAAAGACATGAACCTGTACACCATGAAAGCGGATAAAGGCGCAGCCAAAAAACTGGAAGTGCAGATCAATGCCGATGACCGGCTGGATGCCACCGAGCAAAAAACACTCACAACAGGAGCCAATGATTATGCGGTTTCTCCCAACGGGAAAATGCTTGCCTTTGCTCTTCGCGGAGAAATATTTATTAAAGATGCCGACAAAGAAAAATCGAGGAGTGTCAATGTATCCAATCATGCATACCGTGATGTAGAACCGGCATGGCTAAACGATTCTACACTCATCTTCTGCAGCGACCGGGCGGATGGAAATTTTGATATGTACCTGTACCGTTCATCAGACACAACAGAACGCAGCATGTACAAAAGCCTGAAACATGAACTGAAACAAATCACCAAAACGGATGGAGATGAAACCACGCCGGTAGTATCTCCCGATGGTAAAAAAATTACGTACACACGTGGAAGGGGAACATTTGTGGTGGCAGATATTTCTGCAGAAGGAAAATTATCGAATGAAAAAATATTAAGCGATAGCTGGACAGCGCCGCGTGATATAGCCTGGAGCCCCGATAGTAAATGGCTGGCTTATGCAATGACTGATCTGTATACCAACCTGGAAGTGTATATACAGTCTGCAGATAATTCAGGTAAAGCGGTCAACGTTTCCATGCATCCCCGTACCGACCGCAGCCCGGTATGGAGTGCAGATGGTTCAAAACTGGGATTTATATCCGAACGGGGTGTGGGCCGCAGTGCGGATGTATGGTTTGTATGGTTGAAGAAAGAAGACTGGGAAAAAGAAGCACCCGACTGGCAGGAAAGGGATACACCTGCTGCTGATGCCGCTGCAAAACCGGCTGATAAAAAAACAATCAAGCCCATTAAAATTGACTTTGATAAAATATACGAACGTGCCGTGCAGGTAACCGGTTTTGCAGGAGATGAAGACGACCTGGCCATTTCCAAAGACGGGGAAACATTTTATTATACCACGGCAACCAGCACCGCAAAAGGAAGAGATCTCTACAGCATCAAGTGGGATGGAAAAGACCTGAAAGAAATTACAAAGGGCGGTACCAATCCAACAGGTGTTTCGATGGACCGGGAGGGTAAATATTTGTACTATACCAAAACGGGCGCTTTGGGAAGAATTGATTTGAAAACCAGTACAGCCGAATCGCTCCCTTATGTTGCGAAAATGAAAATTGATTATACCGCTGAGCGTACACAGGTTTTTGAAGAAGCATGGCGTACCATCAGGGATGGTTATTATGATCCTAAGTTTCATGGCAACGACTGGGGCAAGCTGCATGATAAATACAAAGAGCGTACGGTGAATGCAAGTACCAGCAATGATTTTGCCTATATGTTCAGCCTGCTGCTGGGTGAGTTAAACAGCAGCCACATGGGATTGACCGCTCCCGAGCGTATTGAAACACAAAAAGAGAGTACTGGTTTACTGGGTACGGAATTGTTTCCTTCAAATGATGGTATGCGGGTGAATCATGTGATACCCGGATCGCAGGCAGACAAAGCCGGCAACCAGTTGAAAGAAGGCGATATCATCATCGCAGTAAATGGTGAAGCCGTTAATGCAAATGAAAATTTCTATAACCTGCTCAGTGGACTGGCAGGAGAAAAAGTATTACTGACCATCAAAAATAAAGACGGACAACAAAGAGAAGTGGTGATTCGTCCCACCACCACGATTGCCGATAAATTATACAATGAGTGGGTAGCCGAACGGAAAAAGCTGGTGGACAAATATTCCAATGGCCGCCTGGGTTATATCCATATCAAAAGCATGGACTTTGCCAGCTTTGATGTGGTGGAAAGAGAATTTACGGTTGCCGGTTATGGCAAGGAAGGCCTGGTGATTGATGTGCGTTATAACGGTGGCGGCTCCACCACCGATTACCTGATGACGATCCTGAATTACAAGCAGCATGCCTATACCATTCCACGGGGAGCCAGCAACGACCTGGAAAAAGATAAAAAGAAATTCCGCGACTATTATCCCATCGGGGAACGCCTGGTATATTCCGCATGGACAAAACCTTCCATTGCCTTGTGCAACGAGGGCAGCTATAGCAACGCCGAAATATTCTCGCATGCATACAAGCAGTTGGGCATCGGAAAATTAGTGGGTGTACCCACCAATGGTTCTGTAATATCTACCGGCGGCAAAACGTTAATGGATGGCTCCTTTGTAAGGTTGCCGGGAAGAGGATGGTTTGTAAAAGCAACTGACAAAAACGAAGAGCTCGGCCCTGCGGTTCCAGATATCATCGTAGAAAACCAGCCCGACTGGATTGCACAGGGAACAGATGAGCAACTGAAAGTAGCGACTCAGGAATTGCTGAAGGAAGTGGATGCGAAGAAATAATGGTGGGTGATCGAATGGAATACCGGGCATGTGTTTTGTTACACTGCCCGGTTTTTTATGGCGGAAATTTTCTCTTGGGGGCTTGTTGAAGGCCCTGGGAGAAACGTTGATTACTTCCAAGCAACGTCTCCCAACGAGCTTCAGCCTGGCTGGGGACGTTGCGCAATACTGTAAACTGTTGGCATTAGGATAATTCAACTTCATTAATTATTTTTAATCTATGCCTGTTAAGCCGACATCACTTTACTAAAGTAAATTTTCCCATTTCTAATCAGCCTTTATGAAGCATAAATTATTTTTGATACTTTCCCTGGCTTTAATGTTCCCGGTTTTTTCTTATGGGCAACAGTCTGTAAAAACCAGGCAAGGATTAGCTTCTGACTATAATGCTACACTAATTAAAAAGCTTGACAGCCTCTTTTCTTCCTTCAACAATAAAAATTCCCCCGGCTTTGCCCTTACAATTATTAAAGAAGGCAAAGTAATTACAAAGCGGGATTATGGCATGGCAAGCATTGAACTGAATGTTCCTTTCAACCATAACACTGTTGTTCGCCTGCCTTATTCAGAAGGTAGAGAATTTATTTCCATTGCAGCCGCGGTAATGGAACAGGAAGGATTGCTAACACTGAGCGATAAGGTGAACAAATATTTTCCTGCACTTCCTGAATGGAGCGTAGCTGTTACCCTGCAAGATCTGCTTAATCACAGCAGTGGCTTTTGCGATGAATGGGCCACATTGGTGCTTACACAGGCAGAGATGGCTAACCGCCTGGATGTATCGCAGTTCCTCGATTTTTTATACAACCAGCCCCACCCGCAGGTAGAACCTTGCAAAGGGTACATGTACAGCAACTCTGATTTTGGATTACTGCGGCTCATACTTGAAAAAGCCTGTGGCAAAAATTTATCTGTTTACATGACAGAGAAAATATTTGCACCTTTAGGAATGCCGCACACAAAACTGGGCCGCAATAAAGAAGAAGTAGTTGCCAACAGGGCTTTTTCTTATGCCGAAGAAGATGCAGGAAAATATACTGTATGGATGAGAGATAAAACTTCGCCGGGTGGCAATTACTGGGTACTAACCTGTGCCAACGATATGGAAAAATGGGCGGCTGCCCATGCAGATAAAAGTTCTTTGATCGCAAAAGCCATCACCCGGCTAAAGCAGCATGCGAGGCCCATACCGGTGTTAAAAGAAGGTGTCAATTATGTATTCGGTCATAAAATAAAACAGGTAGCTAACACAGCGGTTATAAAACATGAAGGAGTAAGCGGCTATTCTTTTTTAACGCAGGTGCCTGTTGCCAGGCTTTCTATTATTTGTGTCAGCAACAACCTGACACCCTATTCAGATAAAACAGATGCACTGGCCGCATTTTTATTGAATGATAAAACGAACGCAATTGAAAAGCAAAATTTTCCAACTCAACGGGTGGCCATAAGCAAAGACGGAATGCGGCAATACGAAGGCACTTATCGGTGGATGCACCAAACCAGTTTTCAAAGTACGATGCAGCGCAAACAATTTTCGGAACTGAAAGTGATAAGTGATAGTATGTGGTTGATTTATTCAGCAGTTGATAGTTTCCCCCTGGTATATGTGAACAATGGAATTTTTAAAGACCCGGATTATCCCGTTTGGTTAGCCATGCATCAGCCACACCCGGATAGCCCTATGCAGGCAACTGTACACAGACAAACAGCAAACAACGACATTATTGAATGGCAAAAAGTAACGGCAACGAAAAAGAATTATTCAAACAATTATTTACAAAAGCTTACCGGCACATATTATAGCAAACACCTCGATTTTTACTGGCGTATTGTATTAAATGACAAAGGGCAGTTGCTGTTAAAGCGGCCCACTATTGCCGATAAAATAATCGAACCAGGTTATGATGAAGAGTTTAAACTACCCATACAATTTCATACCGGTGACGAAAGCTGGGCGTGGATAAAATTTTATTTTACCGAAAAAGGGGAGGTAGAATATTTAGATGTTCGGCATAGCAGGCTGATGCACCATCGGTTTGATAAACAATAATCAACAATACGAAAGCACAGGCCTACGGGATAAGCACTTTCATCCAGGCAACGTCTCCCGACGAGCCTCAGCCCGGCTGGGGACGTTGCGCAATACCCCATACTGTGGCATTAGGATTATTCAACTTCATGAATTATTTTTAAGCTATGCCTGTTAAGCGAACCATCCCTTATAATCGTGGAATCTTCTTCATCACGTTTACCTTTCATCAATGGTTGCCATTAATTGAGATTAGGAGACATTGCCCGAAAGAAGTGTTAAAACATGCAATCTCTATGATAACATGAGTAATGTTATTGTGCATTCTAAATCAAATTGAGATGAATCAAAAATCTGAAATACTAATTTATCAATCAAAGGATGGAATAACCAAGGTTGATGTGAAGATGGAAAATGAAACGGTTTGGCTTTCCATAAATCAGATGGCAGAACTGTTCCAAACTACTAAACAGAATATCAGTTTACACATTCAAAACATATTTGAAGAAGGTGAGTTATTGGAAGAAGCAACTGTCAGGGAATACTTGACAGTTCAAAGAGAAGGCTCGCAAAATGTAAAAAAACTTTACAATATCATAACCTTGATGTAATTATTTCTGTTTGCTAACGGGTGAAATCCCATGAGGCAAACATTTCAGAATTTAGTCTACACAGCGCTTAAAGGAATACATCATCAAAGGGTTTGTAATGGATGATGAAAGGTTAAAGCAAGCGAACAGAAAAGATTAAAGCAAGCTGAAGATGATTTGGATAAAGAAATAAAAAAATCAGAAGCAAAAAATAAAAAACAAATGGAAAATAAGATGAATACTGGTGAAATTATATTATACCAAAATCAGGAAGGCAATATCAAAATAGATGTTCGGCTGGAAGAAGAAACGGTATGGCTTACACAGGCGCAAATGGCAGAATTATTTGGAAAAGGCAGAACAACCATAACCGAACATATCCAAAATGTATTTGCTGAAGGCGAATTGGATGAAAATGTGGTATGTCGGAATTTCCGACATACCACTCAACACGGGGCTATTGAAGGAAAAACGCAGGAAAAGGAGGTTAAACACTACAATCTTGATGTAATTATTTCCGTCGGTTACCGGGTAAAATCGCCACAAGGCACACAGTTTCGTATTTGGGCAACCCAACGCTTAAAAGAATACATCGTCAAAGGCTTTGCTTTGAATGACGACCGCTTTAAGTTGGGCAACTCCATGAATTATTTCAACGAATTGCAGGAACGTATTCGTGAAATCCGCTTATCGGAACGGTTTTTTTATCAAAAAATAAAAGACATCTACACTACCAGTATTGATTACGATACAAAAGACGAAAAAACGATTGCATTTTTTAAAATAGTACAAAACAAACTACTTTGGGCTATTAGCCGGCAAACAGCAGCCGAATTGGTGTATCGCAGGGTAGATGCAAGTTTGCCGTTATTGGGAATGCAATCTTTCGACAAAAAAAATACCGGGGCTATTAAAAAGACAGATATAAGCATTGCCAAAAATTATTTAAAAGAAGATGAAATAAAATTATTGGGTTTACTGGTAGAGCAATATTTAGCCTTTGCCGAAACGATGGCCCAACAGCGGGTGCCCATGTATATGAAAGATTGGATTGAAAGACTTGACAGTATTTTACAATTGAATGGAAGAGAATTATTGACCCATGCCGGAAAAATAAGCCATGAGGCAGCTTTGGAGAAATCTGCTGAAGCATTTGAACAATATAAACATGCACAAAAAGCAATAGAAAAAGAACAAAGCCTTAAAGAAATTGAAGCGGATATAAAAAGACTAAAAAAATAATGGTTACTAAATTCTTTCCCAGAGGCCATGAGGCTAAACCAATTACTTAATACCTGCGAATTAATAGATGTAACTACTTTCTTCCAGGCAAACGTCTCCCATCGAGCCTTAGCCTAGACGGGGCAATACCGAAAACTGTTGCATTAGGATAATTCAACTTCCTGAATTATTTTTAACCTATGCCTGTAAAGCGAACCATCCCTTACAATAGTGGAATTTTCTCATCACGTTCATACTTGCCGCAACGTTTTCGCCTTACCCACAGAGCCCTTGGAAAGACATTGCCCCCAAAAAAACCCCACTGCTAACAACATAACCCTCCATAATACAAACCGAACAACCTATGATCGAATTAAAAATAGTGAAAGAACAATATGAGCGGATGCCGGATGCAGAATTGATTCGTTTTGCAAAAAACGAAGCCCAGCATTTGACAATGGAATCATTTCATTTACTGAAATCTGAATTTGAATCCCGGAATCTTGACATTGGTGTTCTTGAAGAAGTGGAAACGGATAAAGCATTGCTGCAAATGAATATGCAGGCAGGCTTTGAGAACTCAACCACCATTGAGTACACAGAAATGATCTGGAAATTTGCGCTGGATGAAAAAGAAAAAGGCAAAACAAACACCGAAATATTTAACTCGCTCATCAGTAAAGGGGTGAATGAAAATTATGCATTGATGTTACTGGAAACCCTGGAATCAAAATCGAAGGAACTCGTTGAAAATTTTGATACCGAAATAATCGTCGGCTGGATTTTTTTTATAGCCGGATTGGTAATCCTTTATTTAGTTGCAACAGAAACATTTACAAGTATAATGGCTTTGTATGGTTTGATAGGTATTATTGGGGGCATTGCCCGGCTGGCTACCAGCTACACCAAAAAAAGAAAATATCAAACGGTTGCAGATAATATACAGGAGGAAAAAGACAAATTGAATAACCTGTATCAATAGAAAAGTTCCGCTGCCGTAGTTCATCGCCAACCAGTTTTTGCAATAAAAATGCAATCGACTGTTGCCCGGAAGAGAGTGCCTGAGTTTAATGTCCTTACTCGGGAACATTATCCTGTTTTGCTATCGATGACTTTTGCTTTTAATAATGCTGCTTTCTTTTGTTCCATTTTATGATGAAACTTTATTACCGATAAATCATTGCGTCCGAGTTCCTCATCACTGAGCATGGAAATAAACTCATACAGGTCCATTTTGTAAAACTGGCAGATCCTTAAAGCCATCAGAAAACTTAATTCCCGATGCCCCCTTTCCACTTTGAGATATGTTGTATATGATGTTTGTAAAGCCTCAGACAATGCTTTGCTGTCAGGCTGGTAAACCTGTCGTAGCCGGGCCAGTAACTGTCCGAGAGTAAATTTTGTGTCAGGATTCGATGGCTGCATAAACTGAACAAATTATTGAAATCCAAAGATCGGATTTTTATCAAACCCGTTCACACTGGATATCAACAAACGCCACCATCGGTCTGCATAGAAAATCTTTTCTTTTAACAGTCAGGGGGTTAGTTAGTAGTTTAAGCCGCATCATTCTCGCCCTAATCATAAAAACATGGGAAGATATTGCCCGGAAAAAGAGAGGTTCGTGAGACACAAACCAAGACTACAGAAGATATCTCATTTAACAAACACAACACCAGACATAATTGCCGCAATGTTCTCCGCTGAACCACAAAGCCTGAGAGCGACGTTGCTCCGAAGAGGCAAAATATCATCCGTTGCCCGGAATGAAGGGAATAGAACTTATACGTAATGGATTAATAAAATCCGGGTAATGTTCCCATATTTTCTTTTAAAATTTCGCACCAACTGATACAAAGAAATTCCTTCCATCACCAGGTAAAACGCCCGGTCCGGGATATCCGCCGGCACGGCGTGTAAAATATCTTTTATCAAACAGGTTATTTAGCCCTGCTTTGATATTTAACCCTTTCGAAAATTTATAGCTGGCAGTAAGGTCGGTGATTGTATAAGAAGGTATTAAACCTACCTGCCCGTTTGCATTTGGCAGTATGGAATTATTGGCATCACTAAATGTTTTATCAACAAAGCTTACCTGGCCTGTAAGTAAAAATGCTTTGTAA
>JANPIJ010000044.1:0-3275 GCA_031424955.1 Ferruginibacter sp.
CTTGAAAAACCACTTATTGATATTGTTCGTGTAACTGTATTCCCTTTTCCACGTATTGATTCTTTTCGGCAGGATATTAAAAGAATGAGAAGAAATAGCGAAATTAAAAGACTGATTTTTTTCATGGCAAATCCGTTTTAAATGATGATAAGATGATTGTTGTATTATTATTTAATAAACTCAACGTTAATTACTTCAGCAAAAATAGATTGCGGTTACATGCCAGGCAACCGCATAAAGATGTGAAATAAAAAATGCAGGAAATCTTAGTTACTTAAAGTCTTATAATGCAGCTGGATTAAACCTGTATCGAATGAATTTACCGATTTTTATAAAGTACAGGCAACAGTTAATGGCTTTAATACTTGTAGTATTGTATCTATCTGCACAAAATGCCGTTGTTCGTGTGCAATAAAAAATCGAAAAGTGTCTCCCAGTTTTAATGCAATAAATTTACTGAGTGATGTAGGGATCCGAACATTTTCAAGGTTAGCCGTTTTGGCAATCTGTAATAAATTAAGCAAGTGATGCTGATGGCTTATAAATTCATCCAACATTTGATATGCATCGGGTTGTTCAGAGGGTATAGCGTTACCGGGTGCCTTCATTTTTTTGGAAATCACCCCATCGTCTGTCGGCTTCATTATTTTAGTAAAATAATTACCCAACCAGCCTGGATGGAAATTAACAGTCCGGCCGCTTTGTTTTAAATGAAGCTTCTGTTCAATTAAAGTGATGTAATGCCTTGCATAAAAATTCAGGTGCTCCAGTACCTGGGCTACACTCCATTTTTCAGGAGAGGGTTGTTGTTGCAATAATAGAAGCGGGCTATGCTTCAGTTGATTTGCCTGTAAAAGGATTTGCCGTACATCTGCCTGCAGTGATTCCAGTAATGCATTGCTGTTATATTTCATTGCTTATATTTTTTATAACACAAAATTGAAGGAATAACCACCAATCATTCTTGGTAAATACCAAGATTTTCAGATGCGGACAGTACCTAATAATTTACTGAAATTGGTAGCATCCATCCCCAGGTAGGAAGCGAGGTACTTATGCGGAACAAGATTTAAAATATGCGGACTCCTATTGAGTAATGTTTTAAACTTTTCTTCATTGGTAAAGCATTGCAACTCAATCTGCCGTTCCAACGCACCTTTCAGGGCAAAAGCAGTTGCGTTGAATAGTAGGTTTTGGATATTGGGATACGATTGAATAAGATGCTGCACTGCATCATAGCTGATTCGCAGGAAACGACTTGCAGTGATAGTTTCTAAAAAATAGAGGGAAGCTGTTTGCGTAAGAAAACTATCGGCCACACCACTAAATGATGGAGGATAGGTAAAAACAATCGTTGCTTCTTTGTTATCATCGCCCAGATAGAATGCTCGCTGCACACCTTGGAGTACAAAATATAAATACCGTTCTTTTTCCCCGGCCGCAGTAAGTATGGTTTTGCGTTTTACCGTAATTGTCTGCCAATTAATAGTAAAGGCATTCAGCTCCATGGTGGATAACGGGTAAACTTTATTTAAGAATGTTTTAAGCAATTCTAACTCCATAATAGAAAAAATAGCGGATTGATGTTTTAACGGTTTTATAGTAGGTTAAAAATTAACAGAAGACAATACCGGATATAAATTTATTACTTTTTGCCAGTTTATCACTTTTCACTTAGGTTGCTCAAGCATAATCCTGCCAGTTTGAATGATATGCCTACTAATAAGGAGAAATTCCACTCTGTAACTTGCGGCGGCTGTCGGGGCTTTGTGTTGGGGAATTGCCCCAACTGTCTGTTTGGAATCCCGATAATTGCAATTAATAATTACACAATCTTATCCCTAAAAGCTTTAGCTACCGCCTCACTTTTACTGTTAACATGCAGTTTTTCATAAATTTTTTTGATATGGCTTCTAACTGTATCAATAGCAATATACATCTCAGCAGCAATCATTTTATAACTGTAGCCATCTACCAGTAATTGTAACACCTGCTTTTCTCTATCGCTGAGGTTGTAATCTTCATTTTGTTTTTCTACATGCGCCTGTGAAAACATTTTTAAAACCTGTGCAGCAATGGAAGCCGTCATAGGTGCGCCACCTGTAGCAGCATCTTGTATATATTCCAGCAGCTTTGATGGAGGTGTTTTTTTCAGGATATAACCATTGGCTCCGTTTCGAATGGCTTCAAACACATTTTTATTGTCGTCGAAAACAGTAAGCATCAAAACTTTTACATCCTGGTTTACCGAACGTATCAACTTAAGCCCTTCAATACCATTGGTGCCGGGCATATCAATATCCATCAGTATTAAATCAGGTGTCCATGCCGCTACTTCATCTTGTACATGATCGCAATTTTTATAGGCAGCCAGTATAGAAAATCCATCACTACCATTTATCAACATGGTCAAGCCTTCCCTCAGTTGTGGGTTATCTTCATACAACAATACTTTTATCATGATTGTATTCATTTATGGTTAATGCATATATATATTCGTCGGTTATCTTGTTATTTTTTATAACTGCTTCTTTTAAAACTGCCTCTTTTCTGAAACCTGCTTTTTCTAAAACTCTTGCAGACGCTATATTGAAGCTAAAGACTGAAGCATATACCCGATGTAAATAATACTCTGAAAATCCCTTTTTGATGATTAGCCTGACAGCCTCAGTTGCTATTCCCTTTCCCCAAAATGGCTCTCCTATCCAAAAACCTAATTCACCATTCAGTTTGTTTACATCATTTTTTAAAGAGAGGCTGATACAACCTCCCAAAAAGCCATTCACTTCAATGGCAAAGCTTATATCTTTATAATTTGTATCACTTACTATTTCTATAAACATTTCAGCATCTGCAGCGGTATAAGGAAACGGCAGGTATCTCTTACATTATCTCAAATCTTTTTATTATTCAACAATCGGGGTAATTCCGTTGCATCACGAGCTTGCAATTGTCTTAGTCTTATTTGTTGTGCATCCATTTTTCAAAGTTATTTTTTCTCTTGTTTTTCTACCACCACATAATCATGTGAAATAATTTCCCGGTCTGGAAATGGTATCTGTTTAAAAGCCACGCCCACCGGTAAGTAATTTATAAATAGCGGGTAAGTAAGTACGCATTAGCCCCCCAACACTCACACATAGTACCAGTAGTAACAATGGAATTACCAAGTAACAAAACAACCGATAATTTGGTAAAAACGTAAACATACCCAACGCCAGCGTCATCATATAAGGAAGTAAAGGCACATGCAATCCAAAAATAAAAAAGGAAAG
>JANPIJ010000045.1:0-6378 GCA_031424955.1 Ferruginibacter sp.
CTTCGTTTTTAATAATGTTGCCCACGCCCGAAAAAATATCCTGTTCTAAAAGTGCATCACAAATAAGTGTATCCTTAGCCCTTTTCAATTTTGCTTTGGCATTCTTAGGATCCCACCCGTCATTCATAACATCACTGGTAAAATCATATTGGGTGTTTATATCACCTTCCAGTAATTTTATAGCACAGGCATATAAATTAATTTCCCCTTTTTTGAATGTTAGGTTCAGGCGAACGGGGGAATCTTTTTTTTCATTAATCCGGTAACTGCCAAACAGTAAAAAATGAATTCTTAAGGAGAATCCTTTGAAGCAAATAAGAAAATGCTTACCCCAGCTTTTAAATGCAATAATTTTTTTATTAAGCAAACGGGCCTTGTCAATCTTACTGTTGCCATTAACTTCAATAACTTCTTTGCCGATAAATTGGTGAACTTCTTCTCTTAACAAAACGATGGTAGGGCCTTGTGGCATTTGGTTATTTCTTTAGTTGATAAGTTTTTTTCCGAATTAATTATAATTCAATTGTAATACCAAATTGTGCAAACCAAAATTCCAGTCAAAGGCTTTTCGTTCGCTTACCTCATTTAAAATAACACTTAATGTATTTTATTGATCAGTTTCAATGTTTATTTATTATTTATCAATATTTATGCGTTGCAATCCGGATACCATGCAAACTAATGACAAAATTTTAAGTCCTGCTAATGAATAAAAATACAGTAAGGATATTTATAGAAGTGGAAATTAACGGAAGATATTTGCTGCGGGAAATTTTTAAAGAACTCTAGGCTGACGTTGAAACGTGGAATTTTACCATGATTTTGGCTGATGCAACATTTTAGGGGTAAAGGGTATTGAAAAATAAAGGGAATACACAACAACGAGGGCTTAACATTAAAATTTTATAAGAAATTTGTTTTTTTCTTTAGTAGCGATAAAGCATTATCCGCGTGCAAGTATTGGTCAAAAGCACTAATTACGTTTTCGTTGCTTTTTGCTTCAAACTATTGCTTGAGCGAAGAAAAAATTTGCCTTTTAAATCGTATCGTAAGAAGTATAAACTTAGGTACCAAATATTTTATTTGAATATTCTTGTACAACGCTAATTTATAAAATGGCCGGATAGACATCCAGCCCGTCTTGTCTCATTTCCTATTTATAAAATAAACCTTTTCAAAACAATAAAATTAACTTTTGATCATTACCTCAAAACTAATTTAATAGCGACTTATTTATTTAATTATTTTATCTCGTTGTTTATATTTTGACTTTTCCTTATTCATTTTCGAAATAAGGAGACTTAGTTTTCTAAGTTCCTTTAAAGTATTGCTACCAGAATTCTTTTTTTGTCTATACCATTGATAAACATAGGAAAATATCCACAGAAAGAGCAAGACGACTAAAAGACTTATAGTATATCTTAAAATAATAGTTATTCCAGTATTAAAAATCATCTTCTATAATTAGATTTTAAAATTTGCCTTTTCAAAAATTATGTACTAAAAAATGATACCATTTAATAAAATATTGATAATTGTCAATATCTAAAATGTAACAATAATAAACCTACAACGGAACAGCCAAAATATATAATATTAATGTAGAAAAAATTTCTCTTAACAGAACGTTCTTTTATAACAATAACAATAATATTGTAGCAATAACGCTACAAATTATGAAATCCCAACATCAAAGGGGAGGTGCTACTTCGAGCATTTTGTTTTGCATTATTACAAAACCATAGATGGTTCTATAACTGCTGTCAAATATTTAGCAAATCGTTTATTTTGGCAAGTATATACTTTGGCGAAATTTAAGGATAATGGCTATCTACACAACTTGCAATACAAATTGTTTCAGCACTTGCCATACCATCTATTTGGTTGATACCCCTGTTTTTTCTAAGCTTGCAGGATGGAATATCTTGTTTCAAAAAGTTGATGTATTAGCTCAGTCATTTTGAAGAGAATTTTTTCCGTAAACATTGTGTTGCCAAAAATATAAAGTAACAGATTGTCAGAAGAAACAACCCGTAACAACGGAACACATCAGATAAAAAACAGGCCACGGTAGGACGAGGTTTTAGCTACTTGGACTTTTTTTGATTGCGGAATTAGGAAAAGATTGTGCGGTAGAATATATAAGTGCTTGTAGAGCCGGTTATAATTATAAAGAGCGTCTGCTGAACATTCAAATAAACGGGGCGATAATTTGTTTTTTTCGTTTCTTCTATTATCTTTAATTGCAAATAAATCCTGATGAAAGTTTACCCGTTAATTTTACTAGCTGACGATGACGAGGATGACCGGATGTTATTTGTAGAAGCACTGTCAGAGATCAATCCGGGTATTGAGTGTTTACTAGCAAAGAATGGAAGAGAAGCATTGATGTTGCTACAGAATGATCTATTTCGGCTGCCTGATTTTATCTTCCTAGATATAAATATGCCGGTTATAAATGGGCTAAAGTGTTTAATGGAATTAAAAGAAAGCACTCACTTTAATCATATCCCCGTAGTCCTGTATTCTACCTCTTCGCTTCCTGATTATAAAGAACAAGCCAAAAAACTTGGCGCCACGCTGTTTTTTCAAAAGGCAAATAGCTTCTATGGCCTGGTTAAAATTTTAAAGGAAATTCTGGTGTAATGTTGTTGATCATCAAAATGGTCTATTGATATATCAGGCTGATGACGCATAGTCAACGGGCAATGATATAATAAAAGTACTCCCTTCGTTTACCTGACTTAATGCACTTATATAGCCATTGTGCTTTTCAACAATTTTCTTACATAATGCCAGGCCAATTCCTGTACCTTCATATTCACCTGTTGAATGTAAACGCTGAAACATTTCGAATATCTGTTCGGCATAATGCTGTTCGAATCCAATGCCGTTATCTTTTACAAATATCCTGCAATAATTTATTGAACCATTTGAAAAGTCGATATGCGTGTTACCGATCGATTTTTCGGGATAAATTTTTAATACCGGTGGTACGCCATTCTTTGAATATTTAAGCGCATTAGCAACTAAGTTAAAAAAAAGTGACTTTATCAAGCCGGGATTTACATTTAACGGGGGCAACGGTTCCAGTTGAATGCTGGCTTTCTTTTCCTGTATTACCTGTTCAAGATCTTCCATTACCTGTTGCAGTAATTCGTTTAGGTCCGCATTAACAAACGAATCCTTTTCAACCGACAACCGGGAGAAGGTAAGAATATCCCGGATCAAATTCTGCATTCTTTCAGCCGACTCCTGGATGCGTTTTATATTGTTCACCGCTTCACCGTTTAGTACATCTTTGTGCTGGTTGTATAAACGGTCGCTAAAAGTCCGGATTTTTCTCAGCGGCTCCTGTAAATCATGAGAGGCCATAAATGCAAACCGGTCCAGCTCCTTGTTGGCTCTTTCCAGTCCGTCGATAGTATGTAACAGTTCCCTGTTGAGCTCAATAATTTTTTCCTCTGAATTTTTACGCTCATTGATCTCGTTTTGAAGACTCCTGTTGATGTCAGTCAGTTTCTTTTCCTGCAACAGCAATTGCTGATTCTTGGTATACAAATCTACGAACACTGCCACCTTGGCTCTCAGCAATTCAGGATTTACCGGTTTGTAAATATAATCCACTGCACCGCTCTGGTAACCCTTAAAAACATTCTCCTCACCATATTGATGGGCCGTGATAAAAATAATGGGAATATGCTTTAACTTTTCTCTTTCATAGATCAGCCCGGCAGTTTCAAATCCATCGAGGTTGGGCATCTCCACATCCATTAAAATAAGGGCGAAATCAAAATCTGTAAGCAATATTTTTAAAGCCTGCCTTCCTGAATTAGCTTTTACAATTTGATATCCGGCGGTTTCCAGTATTGTCTCCATCGAAAACAGGTTGTCTTCCCGGTCATCTACCAACAAGATTTTTTGATGCATTGGATTCGTTTAACTGATTTAAATTATTTGTAAAACCATATCCGCATCAAAGAAAGCAACTGGTCTATCTTTAATGGTTTGGTAATATAATCCGATGCACCGGCCTCAATGCATTTCTGCCGGTCACCTTTCATTGCTTTAGCTGTAACAGCAATGATAGGCAAGGTACTGTTTTTGTGTTCCCGTCGTATCTTTTGAGTGGTTTCATATCCATCCATCTCGGGCATCATAATATCCATTAACACCATGTCGGTTTTTATGTTGTCATCATTGATAATCTGGATTGCTTCCTTGCCGCTTTCGGCCGTAACCACATTGATGTTATAACGCTCAAAGACTGTTGTTAACGCAAACAGGTTGCGTACATCATCATCCACCACCAATATATTTTTACCCGTTAAAATATCTTCCTTCATACGGATATGCTCGATTACTTTACGTTTTTCAGGAGCCAATTCCTTGTGGTTGATGTGTAACTGCAGTACGGTTTCCTCCAGCAGTTGCTCCATTGTGTTTACCCCTTTTACCAGTACTGTATTGGAAGTCTTACTCAGTACGCTTAATTCATTTTTATTAAAATCCCTGGCAGAATAAATGATCACCGGTGTAAGTTTTTGTTTCACCGAAGCGACTTTGGCTACCAGTTCTGCACCGTCCATATCGGGCAACGTGTAATCCATAATGATACAATCGTAGGTGGTTTCAGAAAGGCGCTGTACTGCCATCCCGCCGGTACCAGCTATTTCCACTTCTATTTGTCCATAGGCCAGTGTTTTCGCAATCTGGGAAGACTCTAATTCATTGTCCTCTATCACCAGCACTTTTTTTATTTCTCTTTCATCAAATGAAATGATATCATCAAACAAATCATTAAGAGACTCATTGTCAAGTGGCTTCAGGAGGAAGCTTCGGGCGCCACGCTTTAATGCCAGCAACCTGTTTTCTTCACCAGATACCAGGTGAATGGGAATATGCCGGTAATTCAGATCGTTCCTCAATAAATCCAAAACCTTCCAGCCGCTGGTATCCGGCAATTTTACATCCAGGGTAATAGCGATCGGGTTAAAGCGGTTGATAAAATCAAACACTTCTATGTAGCTTACCGCAACCACTGCCTTCAGTTTATTTTCGTGTGCCTTTTCAATAACAATTTTTCCAAATCGCAGATCATCTTCCACAATTAACAATACCTTGTCGGAAGCAATAATATTTGAGCGGTCATCGCCGGTTTCATTGATCATCTCATTCACCACACCAAGGTTTTTATTTTCGTTTCCTTCATTGTTGAGGCGGATAGATTGTAACAGGGAATCAATTTCCGTAACATCAGAAGAGGTTAACTGGTAGGGTTGAAACTGGCCACCATTATCGTTTCCGGCTTTGGATACAACATCAGATATACTGTCTACCACGGGCAGGTAAAGAGTAAAAGTACTGCCCTTCGACATGTTGCTTTCCAGCTCTATGGTACCGCCCAGCAACTCTGCAAGCCCACGACTAATGGAAAGGCCCAGCCCGGTACCGCCATACTTACGGCTGGTAGAACCTTCGGCCTGTTGAAAGGCTTCAAAAATGATATTTTGTTTTTCCTGGGGTATGCCAATGCCGGTATCACTGATGGCAAACGCCACTACTTTTTTAGCATTATCAAGATTGGGATTACTTAGTTTCCAGTTTCTTTGTGCTTCATAGATACTTAATTTTACCTCACCCTTTTCAGTAAACTTAAAGGAGTTGGACAGTAAATTTTTAAGTATTTGGTTCAACCGTTGTACGTCTGTTTCCATCGATGCAGGCAAACTGGTGTCGGTTTCAATAGTAAAGCGTAAATGCCTTGCTTCTGAAATTGGTTTAAAAGTGGTTTCAACAAATGAAGTGATCTCTGCAAAACGCACCGGGGAAATATTGGCAGTGATAAAGCCCGACTCAATTTTGGAAAGATCCAGGATATCATTGATGAGCTGTATCAAATCATCTCCACAGGAGTGAATGGTTTTTGCATACCGGATCTGCTTCTCATTCAGATTGCCTTCCGCATTTTCATACAATTGCTGGGCAAGGATTAACAGGCTGTTCAAAGGCGTTCTTAACTCATGCGACATATTGGCCAGGAACTCCGACTTGTATTTGGACGTAAGGGTAAGCTGTTCGGCTTTTTCCTCCAGTGATTTTCTTGCCTCTTCCACTTCGCGGTTTTTATCTTCCACTTCGTTCTTTTGTTTTACCAGCAACAAGGCCTTATCCTGTAACTCATCGTTCGTTCTGCTCAACTCTTCCTGCTGAATCTTTAACTCGCCGGCGAGTGATTGTGACTGGGTCAGCAATTCTTCTGTACGGGTGTTGGCTTCAATCGTATTGATCACAATCCCGATACTTTCGGTTAATTGTTCCAGGAAGTCGATATGTGTTTCGCTAAAGGTATCCAGTGAAGCTAACTCAATTACAGCC
>JANPIJ010000046.1:0-20812 GCA_031424955.1 Ferruginibacter sp.
AAGAAAGGCTTATTAGCAACATTGAAACTCCTACATCATAAATCGGCCCTGGTTATATCTTTTCAGTGGAAAGGTGTTGAGCCTGATGTAAGAAACCGCTACTCAAACTCAACTTATACATCTACACCTGGTTTATATGCAAGGTTTTAAATTGCAGGGTTACCCAATGCGCAAAATCGAAGAAGTACCCCGTAGTTCAACTTATTGGCGGACGTGCCCCCTGCTATAGAAATCTTCCAACGGTGAATAGAAGTCAGGCCATAATATGCATTCCATTTTGCGGTACCTATTAAGGCAGTTTTTTAATGTAATTCAATATCTCTCCATGAAAAAAAATTACCTATACCATTGCCAATTTGTTGATTATAGATATATGTCCCAATGAAGCGGGGAATGATTCCTGTTACATGTACTTGGTGTACCCGGTGCAGGCATTTGCCAGGTTTGACGCACCGGAGCATTTAACGGCGAACAACCTGGAAATCTTTTCGCATTTTGACCAAACCCCCTTTTGCACAAAATTGGCATGCTGAATTATGGTGAAGACGGTTTTGTCAAAACAGTGCCTCCCTATATTTAATTTATCGTCCACTTGAAACATCGGCTTTTTTGAACACTCAATAGTTGGTACCTATAAACCAAACACTTCAAATTCTTTGCTTTGTATTATTTGTAACAACATCAATATAGTAATCTTAGTACTCGAAATACCTGTAGTGAATACTTCAAAAATTTCTTTACCAAACATGGCAACATGTATTGCATACACTCACAAATTTGCAAACCCTTTTATTTCAAATTAAAAACACTTATCAGTAAAAAAACGGGTGTTTTTTTATATAACAAATGACCAAACGGTTTCTTCATGTATCTATTTGATTGGCTGGTAATGATTTATGAGTATGAATTGATTTAAGGAATATAGTTGATTACACAAGATTTATGATAATTTGGTGATTTTTTCTACCAGTTTTGTCTGTACAAGAATACTTTTGTGTCGTACCGTCAATGAAAAGCCGCCATTCAGCCGCCAATTCAAAAAGGACTATTTCTATCTTTAATCTATAAAATATTGCTTATGAAATTTTCACATTTCTCCCGATTAAAAGGTTGCACCCAAATCCAATTATTGTCATTATTACATTTATTTAAGAGCGACTAAATTCCCGGATTTTACCAGGCCATGCAACGTAAGATTTAAGCTGAATAAATTTTACCCGTGGTTAAATGCGGCCCTCATCCCGGGGGCCGAAAGGAAACCTATTGCCCATACTTAATATTCCTAAACAACAAAAAAACTCAACATGATTTTCACTTTACGATTGTTGAAACGGCTTTTGGTAACTGCATGGATGATCTTACCTGCAGTGATAAGCTTACCCGTTTTAGCACAAGTTTCCCGTACGGTAAGCGGGGTAGTACTGGATGTACAAAAAGCTTCGGTAACTGGTGCTTCAGTCCAGGTAAAAACTACCGGTATCAGTACAAGTACCGACCAGAATGGAAGATTTTCTATTTCTGTTCCAGCCGGCAAAAATTTCCTTTTGGTTAGCCATATCGGAAAGGTTACACAAGAGGTTGATATCCGTAATAAACAAACAATAGTTGTTACGTTTACCGACAACAGCGCCTTACTCGACGATGTGGTCGTTGTAGGTTACGGCAGACAGAAGAAAGCAAGCGTTGTTGGTGCTATTTCCCAGGTAACGGGGAAAGTGCTGGAACGTACAGGTGGCGTCAGCAATCTTGGTATGACACTCACCGGTAATCTACCTGGATTAGTAACTACCACCTCCACTGGTATTCCTGGTGGGGAAGATCCACAAATATTGATACGTGCCCAAACCAGCTGGGGTAGCAGTAGTCCGCTAATTCT
This sequence comes from Ferruginibacter sp., assembly GCA_031424955.1. Taxonomy (GTDB): domain Bacteria; phylum Bacteroidota; class Bacteroidia; order Chitinophagales; family Chitinophagaceae; genus Ferruginibacter. Next base: position 1,877 of record JANPIJ010000046.1, read on the forward strand.
TGTAGATGGTGTTGAGCGCCCGGGTGCCTTGGGTACAATAGATATAACATCTGTGGAAGGTATTTCTATATTAAAAGATGCCTCGGCTACTGCGGTATATGGTGTCAGGGGGGCAAATGGGGTAATACTGATTACTACCAAAAAAGGGGTGATTGGCAGGCCGACGATCAGGGTAAGGTCCAGTATGACCGTGAAAGTTGCTTCCAAACTACCCGAGAAGTATGACTCGTATGATGCGCTTTCACTTAAAAATGAGGTTATTGAGCGGGAACTGCTGGCAACTACAGCCGGATGGACTTCATACAGGCCACAGGGTATTCTTGATAAATATAGAAATCCTGCCAATGCCGCAGAGTGGGATAGATACCCTAATGTTGATTGGGAAAAGGAATTATTTAAGGGTAGTGCCCAGTCTTACAATACAAGCGCCAACATATCTGGTGGTTCCAATTTCGTCACCTATTTCGCTGCTGTTGATTTGGTTTCTGAAGGAGATTTATTTAAAACTTTCCCGAATGGAAGGGGCTACTCATCCAATTATAAATACAACCGCACGAATGTGCGTAGCAATCTTGATTTCAACCTCACCAAAACCACCAAGTTTACAACGCGTTTGTTTGGTTCAAATGGTGTTCGCCAGGGACCATATGGTAGCCTGGATGGAGACGCCGGTTATTGGGCGTCGGCCTATAGGAGTTCTCCGGATGCTGTGCGCCCTATTTATTCAGATGGCACCTGGGGTTGGTATGCTCCCCGTAATGCGGATGTGCCTAACTCAGTGTATAACCTGGCTGTATCAGGTATTGATAAAAGAACAGCTACACAGCTTACCACAGATTTTGTGTTGCAACAGAACCTGGGCATGTTTGTAAAGGGGCTTGACTTCAGGGGCAGTTTATCAATTGATAACAGTTTCAGGGAAGACGGCCGCGGTATAGATGACCGGTATAATGGCCCGCAACGCAAGTGGATAGATCCCGAGACCGGGGTAGTAACGCTCGAAACACCCATCAATACCGGTACTCAACTCGATTATTTTGACCCGGTTCGCTGGCTTACACAGGCGGGCTCCGTAAATACAGGACAAACTTATCGTCGGTCAAACTACCAGCTTGGATTAAATTATGCCAATAAATTCGGCAAACACGATGTAACGGGCCTTGCCATGATGGAACGTCAAAAATATGCTACCGGAAGTGTATTTCCCGAGTTTAGGGAAGCCTGGATTTTTCGCGCCACATATAATTATGACGCAAGATTTCCTATTGAAATTAACGGTGCTTATAACGGCTCTGCTAAGTTTGGTCCTGACTACCGGTTCGATTTATTTCCTTCCTTCTCTGCAGGATGGGTGCTTACGAATGAGAAGTTCATGGAAAAAATAGGCTTTATCAATGTATTAAAACTGAGAGGTTCCTGGGGTATAGTGGGGGATGATAACGCTGGTAGCCGAAACGCTTATGCTGACCAGTTGAATTTTGGTGGCAATACCCAAATGGGCAGTCCATTAGCAAATACGCCTTATTCATTTTATAGGGTGTCGCAGTTGGGCAATCCTAACCTTGCCTGGGAGACCGTGAAAAAAAGTAATATAGGGGTTGAATACTCACTTTTCAACGGAAGGGTTGCAGGAAATGTAGATGTATATAATGACGACCGAACCAATATTATAATTAACGGCAATGAGCGTGCTATTCCTACTTATTTTGGAGTAAGTGCGCCGCAAGCCAATCTCGGAAGGGTAAAAGGCAAGGGCTATGAGATTGAACTCCGGCTTAGTGAAACGCTTGGAAAAAACGTTCGTGTGTATGCAAACATGAATATGACGCATGCAGAAAATAAAATTATTTTCCGCGATGATCCCGAGCTGCTGCCGGACTATCAAAAAAGGACCGGCTATATGATCAATCAATACCGGTCTTACCTGGATTATGGTTTCCTGCAAACCTGGGATGATATGTATGGCACTGCCCAGCGGGCTACCAACGATCAAAACAAATTGTCTGGCGATTATAAAATCATCGATATCAACGGTGATGGAGTAATTGACCAGTACGACCAGGACGCATATGGATACAGTGGCTCTCCCCAGAACACCTATAATGCTACCCTTGGATTAGACTGGAAAGGCCTGAGTTTCTTTGTACAGTTTTATGGTGTTAACAACGTAACCCGCCAGGTTAGATTTCCAACTTTTAATACCTATCCTAATTCAAACGTGGCTTATGTGGAAGGGGCATTCTGGACAAAGGATGCCGGGGGCGAAATGCCGCTGCCAAGGTGGAGTACATTGTACCCGAACGGTGGCGAAGCAACCAGGTATGCATATGACGGTTCATACGTACGTCTGAAAAATGCAGAAATCGCTTATACTTTAAATGGAAAATTCGTCAGCCACCTGGGTATGAAGTCGGTGCGGATATATGCAAATGGAAACAATTTGATTTTGTGGACCAAAATGCCGGATGACCGTGAATCAAATTTCTCTGGTTCAGGTGATGGTAGTAATGGCGCTTACCCTACGCTAAGACGTTTCAATTTAGGTTTAGACATCAATCTTTAAAAATATAGTACAATGAAAAAAAGGTATATAACATCAATATTACTCTTAACGATCGGTTTAAGCGTTATGCTAACGCTGGGCTCCTGCAAAAAATACCTTGATAAGTCTCCGCTTACAAATATAGCCCCAACAACACCCTTCAAGGATTTTAGAAATTTTCAGGGTTGGACGGAAGAACTGTATAGTGCTATTCCAATCATGAGTTCAACTCAAAATGCCGGTCACAGTAACTGGAACTGGGGAGAGGATGAATATTGGGAACCTGCAGAAACGCGGTTATGGGCCAACAGTATAGACCAGGGAAATTACCCGGTGTGGAATACCATATTTTATGGTTCCTGGATCAGGCCGGGGGGTAATCCATCCAGCCAGAATAATTGGGATAAAGGAAGTCTGTGGGGACTCGCCTGGTATTCCATTCGCAAAGCCAACATTGGTATAGCAAATCTCGAATCAATGAAAGATGCAACAGAAGAAGAAAAAAATCTTGTTGCAGGCCAGTTGTACTTTTTCCGGGCATGGTATCATTTCATGCTGATGCAGTACTGGGGGCATCTTCCTTATATTGATGTGGTTTTGCCAACAGATGAAACACCTAAACTTCCTCAACTAAGTTACCAGGCAGCAGCGGATAAAGTTGCAGCGGATTTTCAGAAAGCCGCAGATTTACTTCCTGTAAATTGGGATGAAACTTTGGTAGGCCTGCAAACCAAAGGAAATAACAACTTCCGTATCAATAAAATCATGGCTTTAGCTTATTTAGGTAAAAACCTGCTTTGGGCAGGAAGCCCATTGATGAACAGAGAAGGTGCCGGCAATAGCAATTACAATGCAGAATACTGTAAAAAAGCGGCAGATGCACTTGGACAAGCATTGAAACTCACCGAAGAAACAGGTCGTTACCAGCTGGCTGACTTTTCTCAATATGCTGAAATCTTTAACACCTATAATCAAAATGGAAAAATACCGGGGCTGAAGGAAGCGATATTTATGGAAAGTTTAGCGGGTGCGGCGGGCCGTTTTCGCTGGAACCAGGTGAATGATTATCGTCCTCCAACCATCCTCAATTCAGGTATCAAGTGTTATCCTACGGCTAACTATGTTGATTATTACGGAATGGCGAATGGCCTGCCCATTACAGATCCTGAGACAGCAGATGCTGAATCCGGCTACGACCCGCAATATCCATGGAAAAACAGGGATCCCCGTTTCTACCATGATATTATGATTGATGGCGAAAAAGCGGTGAATAATGCCGGTAACGTAGGAAACAATCAATTCAGGCAGTATGCCAGCCTTTATACCGGTGGCTTATACAGAACAGATAATCCTAACAAGGCGGTGTTCACAGGCTATATGCTTTCAAAGTATATATCAAAGCTAATGAATGAGTGGGATGGGTATCGGGATAATAATACGATGGTGCTAAGCTTTATGCGCTTGTCTGATGTATACCTGTTGTATGCTGAAGCGGCATCTGAAGGCTATAACTCGCCAACCGGTAAAGCGCCCGGATATACCAAAACAGCGGTAGACGCTGTGAATTTTGTAAGGGACAGGCCGGGTCTGGGCCATGTAGCGGCTAAATTCCTGGCTTCCCAGGACGCTTTCAGGGGCGAATACAGAAGGGAACGTGCAGTGGAACTTTCTTTTGAAGGACATCGGTTTGTGGATCTCAGGCGCTGGCTTTTATTAACAAAGGAACCCTATACAATAAAAAAAGCCATCGAATTTGACCGCGATACGCCTAATACTGAAATTTATGCGAACCCAAGAAATGCAAAAGTGAAAAATTTCAGGGAACGGATTTTATTTCAAAGACAACTGGGCGAACGTCATTATTGGATGCCTTTTCTTGTAGGTGACGCTAATATGTATGCTGATTTTAAGCAAAACCCAGGTTGGTAACAAATAAAAATTAAACTAAATGAAGAAAATAAATATAAAGACCTGTTGCGTTCTGATTGCGACCTCTTTATTGATTGGGGTAACTGCGTCGGCACAGGATGTGGTGGAAGTACAAAAGCCGCCAAAGATTGATAGTGTTGTCAACGTTGCTTTTGGATCGGTGCCCAGGAAAGATTTGCTGGGCGGTATTTCGGTGGTAAACGTAGCTGAATTGATTAAGAAAAATTATGCTACCTATAGCCTGGATAACCTCCAGGGTTTTGTCGGCGGCTATACAGGCAACAGTAATATTTGGGGCCAGGGAGCATTAATACTGATAGACGGGGTACCCCGCCTGGCCACCGATGTGCGCCCGGTTGAAATAGAATCTATTACGGTTTTAAAAGCCGCCAGTGCCGTAGTGCTGTATGGCAGCACAGCCTCCAAGGGTGTAATTCTCATTACTACAAAGAGAGGAAGTGTTAAACCTTTAAGCATTGATGTGCGGGCCAATACGGGTTTCTTTGTGCCAAAAAGGTATCCTAAGTATTTAAAGGCGGCCGATTATATGTCATTGTATGATGAAGCCGAGCGCAACGACAATGCTACTGTCACCAAACCAAGGTACAGCCAGGGAGAAATTGACAGCACACGTTCGGGGTTATATCCTCACAGATTCGCAGATGTTGATTTTTTCAATGGTGATTATCTTAAAAAGGCTTACAGAAGGACAGATGTAACCACCGAAATTTCAGGGGGAAACGAGTTGGCCAGGTATTATACCAACATTGGATTAACCAATAACGGTAGCATTATGAATTACGGTGAACAGAAAAACAACAAAGATTTCGGGTTTAACGTAAGGGGAAATGTGGATATGAACGTTAGCAAATGGTTGAGTGCTTCAGCCGATGTTGCTATCAATATGTCTGACAATTACACAGGCCGGGGTGACTTTTGGGGGGCTTCATCAACTTTGCGCCCTAATTTGGTTTCTCCATTGATTCCCATAAGCAGTTTAGATACAGCTAATTTCCCCTTGAACAAAGCAGCCGTTTTAAGCAGCAGTCATTTAATTGACGGCCAATATCTTTTAGGAGGAATATCTACTAATCAGACCAATGCATTGGCTGATATGTTGGCAGCCGGCTACATTAAAAGAAAAGGCCGTACATTTTTATATAATGTAGGGGCAGCGGCCGATTTAGGCTCCATCACGAAAGGATTGTCTTTCAAGGCTTCTTACAGTATGGATTACCGGTCTTTGTATTCAGAAGCTTACCAGGTGGGGTATGCGACTTATGAACCAAAATGGTCACAGGTTAATGGCCAGGATGTAATTACTTCCCTGAAAAAGTACGGTACCGATGGTAACACTACCAATGAGTCAATTGGCCAGACTACTTATTCTCAAACCAATTCATTCCGGTCTCTATTTAATTACAACCGAACGTTTACCGGTCATCACAATGTAACTGCTGCCTTGTTGGGATGGTGGTATACCACGCAAAACTCAAGTGACGCAAATAATGGTACTAACGGTAACAGTGGCGGAAGCGATTATCATCCTATCAGAAATACAAACCTGGGATTCCGGGCGGGTTACAACTACCATCAAAAGTATTACGTGGATTTTTCCGGTGCATTTGTTCATTCTGCTAAACTTCCAACAAATAACCAGAATGCTTTATCTCCATCTATAACGCTTGGATGGAGAATCAGTGATGAAGGATTTTTTAAGAATGCTATATCCTTTGTAGATAACCTGAAAATTACAGCCGCTTATACATCTTTGAAACAGGATTTGGATATCACTGGTACAAGGCCTAACAGTTCTGTTCCTACAGATTATTATTTATATGCAGGTACTTACGGTAACGACGGTAACTTAGGCGGATATTACCAGTGGCGGGATGGTGCTTCCGGTGGTTTCACAACTATGTCGGGTCGCATCGGTAATCCGAATCTCACATTCATCCAAAGAAAGGAAGTGCGGGCAGGAGTAGAAGCCTCCTTGTTTAAGAACCTGATCACTTTGGATGTTAATTACTTTTCACAAAACACCAATGGTTTACTTACAAGAGGTACTTCATTATATCCTTCCTACTTCACAGGTTCCGGTGATTTTCGCCCGTATTTGAATTATAATAACGATAAGCGTTCCGGCGTAGACTTTACAGCTAATGTAAATAACCAAATCGGTCAGTTGAAATACTCTGTGGGTGTTTCCGGTATGTTCAATTCTTCCAAAGCTGTTCAAAGGGACGAAATTTCTCCCGAGGCTTATCAATACAGGGCAGGACGGAATTTAGATGCTTCCTTTGGATATATTAGTGAGGGTTTTTTCCAGGACCAGGCTGAAATTAATAGCCGGGCCTCACAAGCTTTCTTTAGTGGAACCATCCAGCCAGGAGACATAAAATACAAGGATGTTAACAACGACGGCATTATTAACAATAGCGACCAGGTAGAATTGGGTAGAAATGGTTTTGCCGCTGCTCCATTTTCATACGGCGTAAATCTTACCTTGAAATGGAAGAATTTAACATTATTTACGCTGGGTAGTGGACAAACCGGTGCCATCGGCTTTAAAAACAGTTCTTATTTCTGGGCAAGAAGTGACAGCAAATATTCCGAAGTAGTATTGAATCGCTGGACAGCAGCAACGAAAAATACGGCTACTTACCCGCGCCTGACTACCACTGCCGGTAACAACAATTACCAGAATTCCACCTTCTGGATGTATAAAACCAACCGTTTTAATCTTTCCAGGGTACAGCTTACTTACGATTTTGGTGAAAATATTTTCAGGAAATCCTTTGTTCATGGCTTGAGCGTGTACGTGTTGGGTGATAACCTGCTGGTTGTATCAAAAGAGCGGGAACTGATGGAAACCAATATAGGACAAGCTCCTCAATACCGTTTTTATAACCTGGGTGTGAAGGCAGCTTTTTAACAAACAAATAAAGAGAAACGATATGAAAATACAATTGATATTTATCGGGATGGCCGTTCTGCTTTTTACAGGCTGTAAAAAAATAATGGACGCAGACCCGGAGAATTTGAAAGGCATTAACGAGATGTTTACGGATGGCAATTACGCACAGGGGTTTTTGATGAATGCTTACAGAACAATCCCGGGTTATTATAACAACAGCGAGTACGCGACGGATGATGCGGTAACCAATCAGCGCAGCAATAGCTTTTTACAAATTGCGACAGGAGGCTGGGCGGCTACAAACAATCCCCTCTCTGTATGGGACGGCTCGTATGGCGCTTTGCAATATTTAAATCTTTTCATCGCAAATGCCGACAGTGTAAAATGGGCCCTGGATCCTGAAGCAAGGAAGCTTTTCAATATGAGAATGAAGGGTGAAGCCTATGGCTTGCGTGCACTTCACATGTATTTCCTGCTTCGTACACATGGAGGCTTTACAGAAGATGGTCAGTTGATGGGCGTGCCCATTATTACCAGGTTACAAAGTATTGAATCTGATGTTAATTTGCCCCGTGCCACATTTGAGGCCAGTGTAAAGCAAATTTATAAAGACCTGGACAGTGCGGAAGCAAATTTGCCCCTAGAATACAATGATGTAAATAATGTCAGCCTGATACCTGATCGTTTCAAAGTGGCAACGCTGAAGACTGCGGTATATAATAGGGTTATGGGTCAATATTCCCGTCAGTTATTCAATGGGTTAATTGCCAAATCATTCAGGGCAAGGACTGCTTTGCTGGCTGCCAGTCCTGCGTTTCAACACGCATCCAATACCGGCACATGGGACAATGCTGCTGAAAATGCAGGTGCCGTAATTGATTATAAAGGTGGTGTGAATGCATTACCGGCAACCGGTGTTACTTATTATGCCAATACCAGTGAGATTGACGCCATTAGCGGAGGTACTAACCCATCGGAATTCATCTGGAGGGAAAATGTGCTTACAAATGAGGGTAGCCAGGAGACTGCGAACTTTCCGCCAACTTTATTTGGAAACGGAAATATGAATCCAACACAGAACCTGGTAGATGCCTTTCCGATGGCTAACGGGTATCCCATCAGTCATGCCAACGCCAGTTATAATTCCGCAAGCCCGTATGCCTCGAGAGATCCACGATTTGCTAAATACATTATTTATAATGGTAGTACAGCCGGTGTAAGCAACCAGGTAATTCTTACAGGTAGTCAGTCTGGTACTGATAATGGCATCAACAGGTTGGGAACTTCTACCCGTACCGGTTATTACATGAAAAAGCGGCTTCGTATGGACGTAAATCGTAATCCTTCCTCAACAAGTGGTAAAAACCATCTTGTACCACGTATCCGCTATACAGAAATGTACCTCATTTATGCCGAAGCGGCCAATGAGGCCTGGGGGCCAACAGGAGTTGGAACCCGTGCATATTCCGCTTACGATGTAATAAAAAAGATTCGTAACAGGGCAGGAGTAGGCACCACAAACGGAGATGCTTATTTGGAGGAATGCAAAGCCGACAAAATTAAAATGCGTGGACTTATCCGCAATGAACGCCGGTTGGAACTGTGTTTTGAAAGCTTCCGGTTTTGGGATCTGCGCCGCTGGAAAGCCAACTTAAACGAAACAACACGGGGCATGGATGTTAATGGAACCTTGTACAATCCATTGGATGTGGAAAACCGGACTTATGCAGATTACATGTTTTATGGCCCGCTGCCTAACACTGAGATTCTTAAGTTCAGTAATTTATCTCAAAACAAAGGCTGGAGATAATAACAGGTTTATTTAAAAAATACTAAGATATGAAAATGAATAAATTTTTTTTAGGGTTAGCGATTACTTCGGTTTCCGCGTTAACCGGGTGTTTGAAAAATAATGAAATCGACCATCCTGATACTGCTTACCAGACAGTTTATTTTGGCACTCAATTTCCCATCAGAACGATCGAGTTGGGTGAGGATTTATTAATTGATAATACCCTGGATAATCAACGCAAGGTTTTGCTCAACGCAACCACCGGCGGTGTGCGTGTAAATGATAAAGATATTGTGCTAAACTTTTCTGTTGATACATCTCTTGTCAGCAGGTTGTTTTTTCCTTCAGACAAAGGTGGCAGGAAGATCCTTCCTTTGCCTTCCAGCTATTATCAGCTGGCGTCAAATCAAATTACCATTCCAAGGGGAAATTTTCTTGGGGGAGTTGAGTTGCAATTAACAGATGCTTTTTTTGACGACCCGTTGACAATAAACAATAATTATGCACTTCCGGTTATATTGAACGGCGTTAAAGGTGTTGACTCCATTCTCAGGGGCACACCATCTGTGGCTAACCCCAACCGTAGTATTGATGCTAACTGGATAGTAAAACCGCATGACTTCGTGATATATGCTGTTAAGTTCGTCAACACCTTGCACGGAAACTATCTTCGCCGGGGAACCGATATAATTACCGGAAGCGTAAATCAAACATTGGTAAGGCATAAGCAATATGTTGAAAGCGATGAAGTCAATAAGCTGTCAACCGTTTCATTGAGTAAACTTAATTTTCCTGTTGTATTTAAAAATGCCACGGGAACCAATGTAAACTGTACGTTACAACTTAGTTTTGATGTTTCCGGTAACTGCACTGTTACATCAATAACAACCGGTATTACTGCTTCAGGGACCGGTAAATTTGTAAAAAAAGGTGAAAAAAACAGTTGGGGTAGCAAAGATCGTGATGCACTCTACCTAAGCTATAATGTGGATCTTACCAGTAATAACATGCAGGTAACATCTACCGATACATTGGTAATGCGTGATCGTGCGGTAGCATTAGAAACTTTTACGCCTGTGTTTAAGTAAAAGATTAACCGGCCGGGTTTTTTGATGTAGTGTATAAACAATTTCGCATACCAGCAATTTGTTTGGTCACGGGGACACCAGGCAGGCAATAGCAGTGTGAAAAAAGCATAGTCCGCAATATAGCGAAGTGGAGAGGCGGAGAACTTCCCGGGCTAATTATTTATTTTATTGCAGGGTGGTATCTGTGTAAGTGAGCACGAAATGAAGAGAGGCTAAAATCCATTTTCTGAAGTAATAATCATTTAGGCGATCATATTTGGAAAACCGAAAAATGCATTCAACGCCTTCTTTTACAAGCAGGTAAATTGCCGTTAGTTAATTTGTATTATGTGCTTTTAGATGAATTACAGTTTGACAGTTGAAACGCTATGCTGTTTAACTGGTATTTTACACAGACAATTTGGCAATTGATGTGCAATCAATCAAAGGAGGGGTGATTCTTCATTCCTCCTGTTTTTTTAGGGGAAGCAAATTAAGATAATATGCTAACGGAACATCTTAATCTTTCTATCAATATAAGAAAACTCATAAAGGTTGTGCTAGTTAGCAATCTATTTAAAGTTCCACCGCTTTACCAATATATTTAATACCCATGTAATGCGTATTGCATTTTCGTTCATTCCTGGTATTCGTTTGAAGTGGAGAAGTTTTTTTTACAAAACGATCGGTAGCTCTCAACATAAACGGCACTGGAAAAAATGAGCTTATGAAAATAATGTCTTTAAATAAGGTAAATATGTCGAAGAAAAGTTAAACGGTTTAAATGAATTCACATAAGCAGTACTTTAGCCAAATGAATCCTGTGTGATTGAAAATCTCTTCACCTGGCTATTGATTGCGAACAAGTTATTGTTTTTCATAATTAATGATATTTTTTTTAAAAGCTGGTTTTACTGATCGGTTACCTGCTGACTTTTTATAATCCTTAAATAATAAACAAATGAAAAATTTTCTTTTTGGTAAATCGCTACCGGCACTGATAGCCGTAACAATGGTGGTTTGTAGTTCATTTACATTAAGCGCACAACGCAACAGTTTATCAGGTGACTGGAAACTGGAGGAATCAAAAAGTGAGTTAGGCGAATTTGGAGGAAGGATTGCACGTTCCGTAAAGGCTGAACAAAAAGACGATGCTATTACAGTAACAAGAACCACTCCTGGTTTTAATGGCGGTGATCCTGTTACAACATCTGTTAGCTTACCCTTTGATGGTAAAGTAGTGGAGTCTGAAGGGTTTGGTGGTTCTAAAAGAAAGTCAACAGCTAAGTGGTCAGAAGATGGCAAAACACTCATGATCAACAGCACCATGAATTTCGAACGGGATGGGGAGTCTTTTGAATTTAAATCCACCGAAAACTGGACGATTACATCAGATGGCCTGCTTTCAATTGCAGCTACTACTAAATCGCCCCGTGGAGAAAGTGCAACGAAAGCTATTTATAAAAAATAATCGTCCTGCAAATTTTTGGCATTTAAGTATGATGCTAAATGAGGAAAGTTTGAGTGGTATTTATAAACCCAATCCATCAAATGAATTGCAGCAGAGAATAAAATGAACATTGTGTTCTCACAGATGAATTAACTACCTTATGTAGAAAAGATTTTGAAGACAAATGATTAAACTCAAATTGTTCTGCATACGCTTTGCACGCCATTGGCGTAGTACAATGTCTCCGGCAGAAAATAAACAAAAGACGATGAAAAAATTAGGTGTATTTGCGATTGGGGCCATAGTGATGTTAATGAATCCTTTTGCCGGATCAGCCCAAAATCCTATTATACAAACCATTTACACAGCCGATCCGGCACCCCTCGTTTACAATGATACCGTGTTTTTATACACCGGTCATGATGAGGATAAATCCACCTGGTTTACGATGAAAGACTGGCATGCCTGGTCAACAACTGATATGGTAAACTGGACTGATCGTGGCACGCCGTTATCTCTCCAAACATTTAGCTGGGCTAAGAAAGATGCCTGGGCGGGCCAGTGTATTTTTCGCAAAGGTAAATTTTATTGGTATGTACCAATGAATGAAGCAAGCGGCAAAGGAATGTCTATTGGCGTGGCTGTTTCAACAAGTGCAACCGGGCCATTTACAGACGCTATTGGAAAACCCCTGGTACATAGTGGCAATGGTGATATAGACCCCACCGTGTTTATAGATGATGACGGCCAGGCGTACCTGTATTGGGGAAATCCATACCTGAAATATGTGAAATTAAATGAGGATATGATTTCTTATTCCGGCAATGTAATAACAGTTCCATTGAATGCAGAGGGTTTTAGCAGGCGTATCAAAGATGCTGATAAAAGACCCAGCGAATATGAAGAAGGGCCGTGGTTATACAAACGTAACAGCTTGTACTACCTGCTGTATCCTGCAGGTGGCGTACCCGAGCACCTTGCTTATTCAACCGCTTCCAGCGCTGCTGGTCCATGGGTTTACCGGGATACCATCATGCCGGTGATAAAAAAAGGCGGTGCATTTACGAACCATCCCGGAGTCATCGATTTTAAGGGCAACTCTTATCTTTTTTATCACAATGGAGCATTACCGGGTGGAGGGGGCTTTACCCGTTCTGTATGTGTAGATGAATTTAGATACAACGCCGATGGAACTATTCCACGAATAAAGAATACGGTGGAAGGTGTAAAGCCGGTGCAAAACCTTGATCCATTTAAACGCACGGAGGCAGAAACCATCGCATGGGAGCAAGGTGTGGAAACTGCAGTAAGCAACAATACCGGTGTTTACGTCACCGAAATCAGTAATGGCGATTATATTAAAGTAAGGAGTGTTGATTTTAAAAAAGCTGCCAAAAAATTTGAAGCCAGTGTGGCTTCCGTTGGAAAAGCCGGCACCATTGAAATTCGTGTTGATAGCCTTTCCGGGGAGTTACTTGCATCCTGCAAAATAAGAGCTACGGGTGATGGGAATCGATGGAAAACACAATCTTTTAAAACAGATAAAAAAGTAAAGGGTATACATGATGTATATTTTGTTTTCAAAGGAGGGGAAGGTGACTTGTTCAATTTTGACTGGTGGCAATTTAAATAGTAAGATTATGTACTGTTTTAAAACAAAGTCCATTCGTAGAAAAAGGCGTTTTGCTTTGGCGTTGCTGCTGACAGGTTTCCTGTTTGCTCCGTTTGCATTGTTTGCCCAAAACGAACTGCTTGCCCACTGGCGTTTTGAAGAGGTGCAGCAACTTAAAGGTGACAAAGCTTCTTCTACACCAGGCAAACCGCTTACAGCAGATGACCGGCGGCCTGCCGATCCGCAGCCTTTTGTTTGGGATAACTCCGGCAAAAATAATTTTCTGCAGGTTCGTGGTGCCCGTCCTTCCCCGAATGTCTTTTCAGATAATGTACCCGTTCCGTTAGTAAACGGAATGCCCAATACCCGTTCCCTTGCTATAAAGAAAGGAGAATATATCGTAACTTTTGAACGTCCACTGGCTTTTTATGACATGCAAAAAAGCTGGACCATTGAAGCCAGCCTGCTGTGTAACCTGTTGGGGACAGAGCAGGTTTATCTATGCAAGGAAGGAGCAAAAGGAGCCGTTGCAGGGGATGTATCAATTGGCTTTGATAACATGCAGCAAAAATATTTTGTAGAAGTAATGTGCTCCGATGGCAAACCACGGCGTATAGCAAATGGAGAAGAGGTAGCCGTTGGCAAATGGTATGATGTAAAGGCACAGGCTCTCTATGATTCTAAGACAGGTTACACAACATTGCGCTTTGAAGTGAGGTCTTCAGGGCAACCCAAATTCAATAATGCAACCGTCATTAGTTTCAAAGGCCCTGCGCTCAACCGCAATGCAGGTATATGGGTCATTGGTAGAGGTTATCCCTCAGGGTTTCCAAATAACCAGGCGGTGCTTGATGGAGCGATTGATGAAGTGATTATTAAGGGAAAAGGGCTTCCACGCAGGGCCGGTCAAAATCCAATATTTACGGATGCCTTTACAGCAGACCCGGCAGCCCTGGTTGCAGGCGATGAAGTGTTTGTGTATGTTGGCCATGATGCTGCTTCTGTTGGCGGATGGTTTAATATGCCCGAATGGCTTTGTTATTCCAGCACCGATATGAAAAACTGGAAGGCTCACGGGCCTGTATTGGCAGCGAAGGATTTTGCCGGTGCAAATGCCAACTCTTCCTGGGCCGCACAGGTAGTAAAAAAAGGAAACAAATATTATTTCTATGTAACACTCGATGGCAAGTATGGACATTTTATTGCAGTAGCTGTTGGTGATAGTCCAACCGGCCCCTTTACAGAAGTAACACCCGGCAAGCCCCTGGTGATTGATAGTATGACCAAAGATTCTCACCGGCCAAATTCCGACATAGATCCCACTGTAATGATAGATGAAGATGGCACGCCCTGGCTGGCCTGGGGTAATGGTGACTGTTATTTGGCAAAACTAAAACCCAACATGACTGAGCTGGATGGCCCCATTACAAAAATGCCTTTCAGGAACTATTCAGAAGGGCCCTGGTTATTTAAAAGAGGCAAGCTTTATTATAATGTGTATGCAGCAGATGCGCCCGGTGTACAACCGGAACAGATGTGCTATTCCTTTGCAAAAAAAATTACCGGGCCATGGACTTATGGTGGTTTTGTAACTGGTGCTGCAAAGCATGGCTTCACCATACACCCCGCTGTGATAGAATTTAAAAAGCAGTGGTACTTTTTTTATCATGATGGCTCTTATAGTTTAAACGGAGCGCCGGGCGGAGATACCAGGCGCAGTGTTTGCGTGGAATATCTTTACTTCAACCCCGACGGTACTATTAAACCAATCACCCTTACAACAGAAGGAATAAGTGTACCACCAAAAAAATGAATCATTTTATGAAACATATAATTTTATTGATCGCTTCAGTTCTATTGCAGGCAAGTTTATATGCACAGCAAAAAAATCCCATGCCCGCTGTTCCGGTTGCAAAGCCAATTGATAGCGAGTCAGTGGGTGACTGGAGAAGCTTTCCGGAAATGAAGCTGGATATACCAATAGCACCCGGCCCTTTCAAACCAACCTGGGAATCCATTGAAAAAAATTATCCCGGCTCGCCGGATTGGTTACGTGATGCAAAGTTTGGTATATGGGTGCATTTCGGTCCGCAGGCTGCCGGTGAAAGTGGCGACTGGTATGCACGCAAGATGTATGTACAGAATTCCACAGCAAATAAAAATCATCTCAAAAAATTTGGCAATCCATCGGAGACGGGTTATAAAGATTTGTTGCGGGACTGGAATCCTACAAAATTGGATCCTGCCAGGCTTACAAAAATATACCGGGATGCCGGTGCAAAATATTTGATGATACAGGGAGTACATCATGATAATTATGACCTGTGGAATTCAAAATATCAGCCCTGGAATTCTGTTAATATCGGGCCTAAAAGAGATTTGATTGGTGAATGGGCAAAAGCCTGTCGTGCAGACGGAATGCGCTTCGGGGTAACCTTTCATCATGAATATAGCTGGTGGTGGTGGCAGACCGCATTTGGCAGTGATACGGCTGGCGCAAAGAAGGGCGTTCCTTATGACGGTAATCTTACACTGGCTGACGGCAAAGGGAAATGGTGGGAAGGATATGATCCCCGTATGCTGTACGGTATTGATTTGCGGGAGTACAAAGGGGTTGATGAAAAAGCCCACTCTGCTTGGTCGCCGCCACCGGCAGGCATCTTTGTTAACCATATTGAATATGCTAAATGGTATGCCACCAACTGGGCATTGCGCATGATGGATGTGGTGGAGCATTACGACCCCGACTTTATATATACAGATGGTACCGTTCAGGGCCCCTTTACAGGTAATGGCACCGGCACAGGATTGAAGGCGGACGCCATGCAACATGTGATAGCTGACTATTACAACCGCACACTGCAACGCCGTGGAATAGTAAACACATTCAGCATTGTAAAATTCCGGCACAAAACAAATGGTACTGTTAACACGGAAGAGTTTGGAGTACCGGAAAAGATCAATACCAGCCAGCCATGGATAGCTGAAGCACCGGTGGGCGATTGGTTTTACGCCCCGGGCTTTACTTACAATTCAGATATGATGATACGATACGTCATTGAGGCCATCGCCCGTGATGGGAATGCAGCGCTTTGCATTTCTATTTTACCAGATGGCTCACTGGACGAAGGCAGCCTGAAAATGCTGAAAGAAGTGGGCGTATGGATGCGTCGTAATGGAGAATCAGTTTATGGCAGCCGTGCCTGGACCATCCCCGGCGAAGGGCCAATAGTAAATGGCAAATTAAAAATGTTGCCCGGTGGTGCGCTTAATAAAAAACATGCTGACTTTAAGTTTGATACAAAGGATTTTCGATTCACCATTGGCAAAAACAATGCGCTGTATGCATTTTGTATGAACGTGCCTGCACCGGGAGAACAGTTGAAAATTAAATCGTTTGGCACAGCTTCACCCTATCACGGCAAAGCAGTTAAAAAAGTAACGATGCTTGGGCATAAGGGAAAATTGAAATGGAAACAGGAAGCTGATGGGCTTACCATTATTTGCCCTGCAAAAATGCCTTTTGCTACTGCTGTAGTATTCAAAATAGATTAGCAATTAATGCGATGATTTGCAGGAATGTTACCGAAAATAGCAGTGCTTCCTAAAATGCAGTACCACTATTTCGCAATGCGAATATTATAGCTGGTAATTTTTTCGCCACATGAAATACGATCAAATGAAAAGAATAATATTTACGATGATGGGTATAGGAGCAGCTTTAATGAGCTTTGCACAAAACCCAATTATACAAACTGTGTTTACAGCCGACCCTGCCCCATTGGTACACAACGATACCTTATTTCTATACACTGGTCACGATGAAGACAGTGCTACATCCAAAGGTTTTATAATGGATGATTACCTGTGTTTCTCTACCACCGATATGGTAAACTGGACCCATCATGGCCCGGTGTTTTCCACGCCATCTCTTGGCTGGGCTGCAAAGCACAATGCCAATGCGGCACAGGTATCATACCGTGATGGAAAGTTTTTTTACTATATCTCACCCTGGAGTGCATTGCCCGATAACGGCGACTGCATTGCCATAGGTGTTTCGGATGTGGCTACCGGTCCGTATAAAGATGCGTTGGGCAAACCATTTATCAGCAACAGCCAGACAAAATATTCAAAACATCCCTGGGAAGATATTGACCCAACGATACTTATTGATGATGATGGACAGGCTTATATGTATTGGGGCAACAACTCCCTGTATTGCGTAAAGCTCAACAAGGATATGGTTTCTTATTCCGGCGACATCATAACTTTTGACATAAAAGACAAGGCAGCTTTTGGTCCCGATTATGAAGAAGCACCCTGGATCTTTAAACGCAACAATATTTATTACCTGATGTATGCGGCGCATGTTCCAGAAGCGGTTTATTATGCAACCAGTACTTCTCCCACCGGGCCATGGAAGTATGGTGGTGTAGTGATGAAGGCTTTTGCACAAGGCTCCATGGGCAACCATCCCGGCGTGGCGGAGTACAAGGGCAAATGGTATTTCTTCTACATGAACGAAGACCTGCCCAATGGCCACGATAAGCGCCGGGCAGTAAATGTGATGGAGTTTCAGTTTAATGCCGACGGGTCAATTAATGAACTAAATCATTTAAAAGCCGGCATTACAAAAGCAGTAAAGAATTTAAACCCTTTTCAAAAAACACAGGCAGAAACGATCGCCTGGGAAGTAGGGGTGGAAACATCGGCAGATGCTGCAAACGGTGTGTATGTAAGTGATATTGACAATGGTGATTATATCAAAGTACGTAGTGTTGATTTTGGCAAAGGTGCAACATCATTTGAAGCAAGTGTAGCCACTGGTGCAGCAGGTGGCAACATCGAAATAAGGCTTGATAGTCTTACAGGTCCCCTGGCAGGAAGTCTTGCTGTGAAAAACACCGGTGGGTGGAAGAACTGGAAAAACCAGTCGGCTAAAATTAAAAATACCAAAGGGATACACGATGTGTTTTTTGTGTTCAAAGGTGGAGAGGGCGATTTGTTCAATATCGATTTTTGGAAATTTAATTAAGCTTAAAAGAGTGTCATTTTTCACGAATAAAATTTAATTGTAATGGTAAAAAGAATATTCACGTTGCTAACCGTTTCGCTGCTATTTGGCAAAATAATGATGGCCCAGGCCTGGCAACAAACTCCTGGTGGCATTAAGGCATCGGTAGGTGGTGTAGACATAACGTTTCAATTTTATGCTTCCTCAACCGTACGGATAATTAAACATCCCGCAGGAAATTCTTTTGATAAAAAAAGCCTCTCAGTGATCCGCAATCCTCAAAACGTTGTTGTAAAGACGAATGAATCCGGGGATTTCCTTTCCGTTAAAAGTCAAAACATCCTGGTAGTCCTGAATCTTAAAACAGGTGAGGTTTCTTTTTCTGATAAAGCAGGTAAATTGCTGCTGGGAGAAACTGGTTCCAGCTTTTCGCCTTTTAACGATATTGGCAATGCCACTTATTCTGTAAAGCAATCTTTCACTTTAGATAAAGATGAAGCCATCTATGGTTTAGGCATTCTTCAAAATGGTAAAATGTCGCAACGCAACCAGGAAGTGAGGATGGTGCAAAATAACACCTGGGATTTTGTAACCTTTTTTCAATCGGTGAAAG
>JANPIJ010000047.1:0-30476 GCA_031424955.1 Ferruginibacter sp.
GTCATCGTTGATCTTCCTCCTGGCAGGTCAACAGGCATTTGCACAAAATGTAGGAATTGACAATTCGTCCCCACTGGCCAAATTAGATATCAATGGAGATATCGCATTCAGAAGTGCAGATATCAATATTACATCCACCTACAGCTATGCCCTGGATGTAAATACTATTAAGCAAAGCAACTATAAATTAAAAGCCAATATCTTATTAGGTAATTTCATCATTGCAGGTATTACCAGCGGTGTGGATGGCAGGGTAATCACATTGTACAACCGCACGGGCAACTCGATGGAGATTTATAATGAAGATGTTAACAGCCTGGCAGACGACCGGATTCAAACAGGTACCGGAGCCACCATCGCCGTATATGATAAAGGTAATGTGGTTTTACAATACGATGCCACCGAACAAAGATGGCTGATCCAATCGCTGCATAATAATAGCCTCAATTATTTTGGAAGCGGCGGCGGCACATCGTATTGGGATTTAAACGGCACTGATATCAGCAATAACAATACCGGCAATGTAGGCATTGGAACCAGCAGCCCCACACACAGCCGTTTGGAGATCACCGGCCAGGTGGGTGCCTCTGTGGCATTGTTTGGCAGTGATGCATTCGGTGTAGGCATCTCATCCAACAATCCTGAAATAGGGTTTAATTATTTTTATAACAATGATACCAAAACCATCAAGGCCGGCTATGCAGCCAACTTTGGAATGGACCCCGGCAACGGCAATGTATACCTGGGAAATTTTTCGGGCAACCAATCCACTACCGACTTCGGCTCTATCACCGGTTACCAGAATGTAATGACCATTACGCAAAGCGGTAATGTAGGAATTGGAAACGCATCGCCGTCCTTAAAATTAGATGTTGTTGGCCAGGGAAGACTGGTGGGTTCAGCTTTATCATCGCCGGGGCTTTTTGGAAACCTAACCAGTGGCGGCACTTTATTTCTTCGAAATAATACCGATAACAATACCTTGATTGCAGATGGTGGAAAAGTACAGGTAATAAAACCCAATACCCAATCATCCGGGTCCACGGCGGGTACGCTCCTGCTAAATCCTTATGGCGGCAGCGTAGGCATTGGCACTACCGACCCCGGCCTGTATAAACTGGCAGTAAACGGCAGCGTAAGGGCAAAGGAAGTACGCATCAATACCGGCTGGGCCGATTATGTTTTTGAACAGGGTTATTCATTAACCCCATTGCATACAGTAGAAAATTTTATCAAACAAAATAAACACCTGCCCGGTATTTTTCCGGCATCGGTTATTGAAAAAGAAGGTGCGGATATCGGGCATACCCAGACAAAACTCCTCGAGAAAATTGAAGAACTTACCCTGTATATGATTGAGGCCAACAAATCCATCATTTTGCTACAGCAAAAAATAGCCCAACTGGAAACCAAAAAATAACTCACCCTGCATGAAAAAGTATCTATACATAAAGTTGCTGGCTACTACCCTATGCTTGCTGATGGTTGCTTTGAAGGGTGGCAGCCAGCAAATTCCGGAGCCATTAAAAGCCAGGCTGGCAGGGAAAACTACCCTTAAAGCGGTGATGGCTGATGTAACGGAATATTACAGCAACCTTAATACGCTGGTTAATAAAGACAGCCTGGGGGAAGAAAACGAATTTGAAAACCCGATGAGCTTTTGGTACAAATGGGAACGTTACATGGCCCCCAGGCTGAATGCCAAAGGCGAATTTGTAAATATCCAGGCACACCTCAATGCCATCAATGATTCACTGCAAAATACTACCGCGAAAAACAAGGGATTGCTGGGCAATACAACCAGCAAGTGGACCTTTTCCGGCCCTTTTGGCATGAATCATTATGGTGATTCGCTGCGTGGTTTGGGCCGGCTCGATTGTATTGCCTTTCATCCTACCGACCCCAATACTTTTTGGGTGGGCAGCCCGGTGGGCGGTGTGTGGAAAACGATGGATGGTGGTGCCTCCTGGCTAAGTATCAGTTTAAATTTACCCACAATGGCAGTGAGCAGTATTGCTGTTAGCCCAGGCAATCCCGATATCATCTACATCCTTACCGGCGATCCCAGCGGTGGTTCCTTCCGGGGATTGTATAACCGGAACAGTTCCAACGCCGGCACCTTTATATGGAAAACAACCGATGGGGGGCACAACTGGTTGAGGTGTACCGACCTGGTGGGCCTGCCCCAATGGGGCAACCAGGTAGAAGTGCATCCAACCAATGCCAACATCATTTATGTAGGCCATAGTGCCGGGTTAAGCCGAAGTATAGACGGTGGTGCCAGCTGGCTGCCCCGTAACATCGTTGTCGAAGTAACCGATGTAAAACTAAAACCCGGCACCCCTGCAACTGTATATGTCGCTACCAATAACGGGGTGCAATATTCCACTGACAATGGACAATCCTTCAATGCCAGCACGCTAACCGGCGGCGGTGTCGGCCGTAAATTACTGGCTACCACAGCAGCTAATCCAAATGTATTGTACCTCTTGTGTTCGGGCGTTCCGGCAGCAAATAGTTTCAATGGTTTGTACCGTTCCATCAACAGCGGTGTTGATTTTTCGCTCAGGGGAAATACCCCGAACATATTTTCCGCAAATACCACCGGCATGGATGCACAGGATTTGTCTGGCTATTGCTATGCCCTTACTGTAAACCCGGCCGATGCCAGTAATGTAGTTGCTGCCGGTACTATTACCTGGGGCACCACGGATGGAGGTACTACGCTTACTAATTACACGGATTATTTCGAAAACACAAGTATGATGAGCCGCTATGTTCACCCGGATATTCACGGGCTTGCCTTTAACCCGCTCAATGGCAATTTGTACAGTGTAAACGATGGCGGCATCTGGCGAAGTACCAACCAGGGAATTGCCTGGGCTGATATTACCAGCAATATCCATGTAAGCACTTTTTATAGCCTTGCAGGTTTTGCCGGCAACGCCAACCTGCTGGCTGGTGGCAACCAGGATAATGGCGTAAAGTACCGGAACAACGGCGTACCATACGCAGGTGATTTTACCCATGTACGAGGTGGCGATGGTTTTGATGCGGCTTTTGACGCCACCAACAGCAATCGCTGGTATGCCAGCGGCAACGAAAATATTTACCGGTTTAACCAGGGGGTGTATGAAAAAAATATCAGCCCGCCTGGCCGGGTAAATGGAACCGATGGACAAAATGACTATTACCCTTCCATAGCAACTGACCCCGCCACAGCAAATAAATTGTATGTTTTATACACCAGCGGCATCCGCCGCAGCACAGATGCGGGGGATAACTGGACGAATGTTTCGCAGGGCGTAGTAAGAGGAAACAGCAACTCCAGTGATTTGGTGGTTTGTCCCAGCAATACCAACCGGTTGTATGCTACCAATGGAACCAGTATCTGGCGTACCGATAATACAGGAGGTGCGTGGAGTGGCGATCTTACGAACAACCCAGGGTTTAATACCGCTGCCACTATTACCTCACTGGCGGTATGGCCGGCCAATGCAGACGTAATATATGCAGCCATTGGAAGTATTAATAATCCCGGCAACAAAGTACTCTACAGTACCAACGCCGGCGCCACCTGGCAAAACATCAGTGGCAGTTTGCCGGATGTGCCTGTATTAAGCATCGCGGTAGATCAAAATAACAATGCCTATATTGGTACGGACCTGGGTGTATTTTACCAGGCCTCTTCCAGTAACGATTGGACTCCCTATTACAACGGTCTTCCACGCGTGCCTGTTTCTGCATTGGTAATTAACCAGGGGGCAGGACTGATACGGGCTGCTACTTATGGTCGTGGCATTTGGCAGGCCCCGCTCTTCAGTCCCTGCGATGTTAACATTTTCCTCAGTGGCGCACAGGCCAGTAACCAGTTTTATGAAGTAAGCAACCAGATTAACAGCAACGCCAGTGTGGTTGGCGGAAGCGGCACCAATATTATCTACCGGGCCGGCAACGAAGTGGTGTTAAGCCCGGGATTTGAAGTATATGAAACCAATACATTCAGGGGCTACATTGGCCCCTGCGAAAGCGGCCCGGTGCCCCTGGCCAAGATGGCGCAGAAACCCTGGCTAAGCAGTTACACTTTGCCGTCTACCACTACCAGCCTCCTGCCGCATGGCAGTATCTCATTATTAAACCTTGGAGACAGCAGTATGAACGTACAGGTAAATGCCGTTGATACCGGAAATTTTATCATTACCCTTACAGGTACATCTGAAGATGACTGGCTTGCAAACCGGGAGATGACCATTGCTACAACAGGCATTCAGCAGGAGGAATTAAAATTACCGGCACTTCCACCTGGTAAGTACCTGTTACAATTATTTTATAACCGGCGGCTTGTGCATTACCAGGAAGTGGAAAAGATGCCATGATGAAGCTGGTCGTTGATGGTAACATCTGATTTATTTTAACTGTAAATTGACAATAGATACTACACCCAAAGTATAGCCATCGAATACCAGGGAAAATAAACAGCCTTGATCGCATATGTGCAACCGGGTAATTAAATGCATTAGATGATGTCCGAACTTTTCACTCAACGATGAATCGTTAACAAACCGCTTAACTGAGATTGAAAAATAAATGAAAGGCAACCCAAATGGATTTGTATTATTGCTATAGGAAAAAGCATATTTGGTAATAAGGCAAGTGCGATTCATCAATCAATTTAATGCCCAAATAATCTACCAGTCACAAATGAGATTTTACCACCTGACCCAACCGGCACTTACCAGGATATATAAAAAAACACGGGTAGTGCTGGTGGTGTTAATTTTATCCGCCCTGCAAAAAATATGCACGGCCCAAAATCTTTATTTTCAGTCTTATTCGGCCAAAGAGGGTTTATCACAAAACAGTGTATACAGCGCTACACAAACCAGCGACGGATTCATGTGGTTCGGAACACAGGATGGGCTGAATCGTTTCGACGGACGAAATTTCACGGTAATTCAGCCATCCAATTCAGCTACCGGGTCCGGGAAAAATTATTTCGGGAAATTTTCAAAAATGTATACCGCATTGTATGCCGATAGTAAGGATTGGCTTTGGGTAGGCACTACACAGGAAATCGCCTTGTACAACCGCTACACCAACCATTTTATTTTACCGGGTGAAATATACAAGGGCTTTTCTGTACCCGGCGGTATCTGGATCAATAAAATCACCGAGGACAGTCATGGGAATATCTGGATTGTAACACAAAAAAACGGGTTGTTTTGTTACAATAAAGCGTTGCAATCCATGGTATCTTTTAAATGGACGGGCGGACGGCCGGAAAAGATTATTGCATTAAGCGTCGCTGCCACCGGGGATATTTGGGCATGCAGTGAAAATGAGGTCTACCTCCTTCAAAAAAGCACTTTCCACCCAATTGGCCTTAAAGATAAATTATCCTTGAAAAAAATAATTATCGGGGACATGTGCATGGTAAACGGCCAGCTTTGGCTCATCATAAATGCAGCCCGTATAATCATCGTTCAGCCTCTTGCCGGCAACAGTTTCACCATAACCGATTTTTCAAAAACCTTCAGTGGAAAAAATTACCTTACCGATGCCAGGCTGATTCATCAAAGTGACTCCAATACCGTATGGGTTGGCAGCCGTAGTGAAGGATTGATTAAAGTAAACCTGGCGGCCAAAACCTTTGAAAATGCCGGTGCATTGGGCACCAGCTATTCTTTAAAAAGACAGTTTGTATTGACCTTTTTTACCAACCGGCAAAAAATCACCTGGATTGGTTTAAGTGGCGGCGGCATTGCAAAATACGATTTACAAAAAATTCAATTCAGTTTATGGAGAACTGCACCATTGCCACAGCAACCGGTGCCCGACAACATGTTGTTCAGTGTATTTTCTCCAGATGACGAAACGTTTTACATGGGTACCTTATACGGTGGCTTATTGCAACTGAATATAAAAAATGGCAGGTATCAATATCACCAGCCCCCTGCTCACCGATACAACGAATCCGGGGCAAAAAACATTTACGAAGTAATTGCCGGTGAAAAAAACCTATTATGGATGGCTACCTGGAGTGGGTTGTATAGCTTCGATAAGGTTACCAGGCAATTCGTTCAATACACCGATAATAATGATGCGCAAACCAGCGAACTATGCGCCGTAATTAAACTGAGGCAACAACCGAAATTGTTAGTGGGTGGCTACCAGGGCAAGCTGAGAATTTTTAACTTAAAAACGCATCAGTGGGAACAATGCAAAGAGATAGGTAACGGGCTGAACAAACTGGAATTGCGGGTTCGGTATATGAAAGAAATGGAGGATGGGAATATTTTCATAAGCACCGAAACACAAAACCTGGTTCAATATAATTATATAACAGGCGCCATTGTTTTATACCCGCAGTTTCAAAACATATCCGGCGTGTCCCGCTATTTTTGCAGGAGCGGATCTTTTCTCTGGATCGCTACAGATGACGGGCTCATCCAGGCATCCGCAGCTACCATGCAGGTTGTAAAACTCTGGAATACCGACAACGGCTTACCCAACAATTATATTTATGCGGTAGTACCGGATAATTATGGACGCATCTGGATCAGTTCCAATGCGGGGCTTGCCGTGCTTGACTATCAATCAGGTACCTGCAAAAAATTTACGGAGGAAGACGGCCTGCAGGGCATGGAATTTAACACCGCCTCCTGTTATAAAAACCAGGACGGCAAGATATGGTTTGGCGGCATCAATGGCCTCAGTATGGTAGACCCGGAATTGTCGGCGGCCAATCAATACTCGCCGGCCCCGCTGATCACCGGTATCAATGTAATGAATAACCGGTATCAGTCAGACACAGCCATACCCTATATCCGCCGCATTGTATTGCCCAATACAAAAAACTTTATCAGCTTCGAATTTCAATCGCCTGATTTTTCTCAAAGCGAAAACATCATGTATGAATATAAGCTAAAAGGTGTGGATACAGGTTGGGTAAAAAACGGCACAAAGACCTATGCAAGCTATACGCAGTTGAAGCCGGGGCATTATACCTTCCAGGTAAAATCGGCCAATACCAATTTTGTTTGGAGCAAAACCATTACCACCCTTGATATTACCATTGTTCCGCCCTGGTACAATACCTGGTGGTTTTATCTTTCTACAGCAGCAGTGATTGGTTTATTGCTGTTGTGGTTTGTTGTAAACAGGATCCGGAGAATACGGTATGAAGCCAACCTGAAGCAACAGATTACCGAAACGGAAATGGCGGCACTGAAAGCCCAGATGAACCCGCATTTTATGTTTAACTGCATCAACAGCATCGACGCATTTATACAAAGCAACGATAAGTACAATGCAACTTTGTACCTGAACAAATTCGCCAAACTGATCCGCAATGTGCTGGACAGCAGCAGGCAAAATGTGGTGTACTTTTCAAAAGATATTGAAACACTGAAACTGTATATAGAACTGGAAGAACTCCGCAATGAAAATAAGTTTACCACCCAATTGGTGATTGATGAAGAACTAATGAACAGCGATTATAAAGTACCACCTTTGATCGTACAACCTTTTGTGGAGAATGCCATCATCCACGGCCTCCGCAATAGGGAAGCAAATGAAGGGAAACTATCTGTCACCATATCAAAATCAGATACCCATATTATTTACACTATCAGTGATAACGGTATCGGGAGAAAGCAATCAGAAAAAGTAAGTAGTGGTAAGGAAAAATCCTATGGTATACAAATGAGTTACGACAGGATCAAATTATTTAACAAAGAGGAAACGGCATCTGTCACCATCGATGATCTGTATGATCAGCAAGTGGCGGCGGGTACCCGGGTAACTGTAAACTTAAAACTGGTATAATGCAAACAGCCATCATCATCGACGACGAAGCAAAGGGACGCCTGGCATTGAAAGAAAAAATAAGAAATTACTGCTCCGGTATCCAGGTGGTGGCAGAAGCGGCGAATGGAAAGGAAGGCATATTGGCCATTGAGCAATATCATCCGCAAATTATCTTCCTCGATATTGAGATGCCCGGCATGAGTGGGTTTGAGATGCTGAATAACCTGGCTGATAAAAACTTTCACATCATATTTACCACTGCCTACGACCAGTATGCCATCAAAGCCATTAAGTATGCGGCCTTTGATTATTTATTAAAACCGGTAGATATTGAAGAACTGAGAGAAGCCATCGCCAAAATAAATTACCTGGAAAACAATCAAACAAAAAAACAGATTGAATTACTGCAGCAAAATATCCATCACCCGAAAAAACTGCTGAACAAATTAGCGATTCCCACATTGGAAGGATTATTTTTTTACGATATCAAAGACATCACTTACCTGGAAGCCCTCAGCAATTATACCAATATTTTTTTCAGCGACAAAAGTAAAATCATTGCATCCAAAACACTTAAGGAATTTGAGGAATTGCTGCCGGAAGATATTTTTTTCAGGCTGCACCATTCCTACATTGTTAACCTGAATTTTATTAAGCGGTATATAAAAGGCGATGGCGGGCAGGTAGAACTACAGACGGGGACTTTTATAGATGTTTCCAGGAGAAAGAAAGAGGAATTTTTGAAGGTAATTGGTTTTTGAGGAGGATCGTAAATTATTATTTTCTACATCAATTCAATACTTTACAATTCGATTGGAAAAGTTTCTTTAAAATATGCCAGACTTTTAACTGCTCAGCAACCGGTATAATTTTAAAAAGAAGCGTTTTTTAAAATAACCAAGGTACCAGGAACGAATTTTTTGTTCATACATTCCATTTCTTGTTTCGCTAACTAATTGGAAGCCTCCATTTCTTCTACTTTACTCATTATCTGTCTCAGTAAGGATGGCTTATTGATTGAAAGGTTCAATCTCTTTATTTTCCAAATTAGTTTGCATAACAAAACAATTTGTTTCTAAAAGACAAAAAAAGCTTGTTCCAAAATCGAAAGGCTGCAAACCTCCGGTCTGACGGTCTTCCGTCTGACCGGAGGGGCCAACCAGGAAAAATCAATAACTCAGCGGGTTTCGCTTTGTATGTCGTATCCGGATTATACGAATTTCATTTTTCCAAAAGCGGTAAGATATTCTGTAATTGTGCAATTCAAAAGCCCTGAAACTATGGTCATTGTTCAACTTGTATTTATCTGGTGGAAATTTTTCAGGGTGATACACTAAATCTCCTATTGCTGTAAAAATTTCATTGCGCACTTTTTCTGCATGCTGCAAAGAATCTTTCTGAATATAGTCAATGGCTCTTATTAACTGATTGAGGGCGCTTCTATTCCACTTAATAGTAAACTGCATGGTTCATTTTTTGCTGAAATACTTTACCACATCTTCATGCATTATAAAATCACCTGCTTCAATTTCGGCATCAGCCTTTTCAAGTTCTTTTGTATAATCCTCCAATGATTGAACATTAAAGCCTCCTTTACGCTTGATTAAAAAAGTTTTTAAAATATCTAAAAATGTTTTTTGTTCCGGCTCACTTAATTGATTAAAATAACCAACCATTTCCCGGGTTGTTGCTGACGCTTCCATACTTTTAAATTTGACTACTGTAAATGTAGTAAGATTTTTGACCATCGCATAAACCTTCCTTTTAAGTGTGGTTGGTGAGACACCAACCACGGCCCGAGCCGAGGCGGGTGTCCCCACCCGCCACTTGAAGAACTTAAGTCAACGACATTGATTGACCATTGACCAATCACGACTTACAATTCCCCTCCCTTTACCTCACCAGGTGCTTTCTTTGCATTGAATACAAAATAATAAACAGTACAGGGATTCCAACACCTATTAAAATACTTACTACCCCGGTAAACTGCGCCGTACCCAAAATAATAAAACTGCCGATAACGGGTAATAACTCTCCCCCGCAATAAATCCAGAATCCATCTTTTTTTAACTTCCGCATCATGATGGCTCCTGCAAGACATAAGGCAATGCCCACCAGCCCAATCGTGATAAGGGGAACCATATTGGCTTGTGTAAGTTCAATGACCGCTTTTCCTTTTTCCATATCGTCCAATTGCTTTGCCGTAAGTTCTGTGCCCGAAGATCTTGCCTTATCCATCATGCCAAGGAAAAACTTATTGATAACCGGTGTAAGTAAAGAAAACAATAGCCCTATTCCGCAACCAATAAAAGTAAGAATAGTAAGTATATTAATTCCGGAAGGCAATTCGGGTTTGCCATCTTCGGAAAATCCACCTGATTTAAGCGTTGGGTTAATATCTGCCATAGTGTAAATTTTTAACTAAAGTAAGCACCTTATCTTTCATTACAAAACAAACAATCATTAATTTATAAGTTATCCATTTTATCTTCGCGGTAATGCAACATATTATTCCGCATAGTTTATCAGGCAATAGTTTTATACTGTCCTCCGACCGGTGTATTTACTGGGAAGAAGAGAATACGCTGATCCTCTCCGACCTGCACCTCGGTAAAACCGGACACTTCCGTAAATCCGGCATCGCCGTGCCACAGGCTATCTTTAAAGAAGATATGCAGCGGCTGGTAACACAGATACAACTATACAAACCACGCCAGTTGATTGTAATCGGTGATATGTTTCACAGTCGTGATAATATGGAGCATGATTTTTTTTTAAAGTGGAGAAAAGATTTTGAGCAATTACCCATCCTGCTGGTAAAAGGGAATCATGATATACTAAAGGAACACTGGTACCAGGAGGCCGGCATTAACATTATCAACTGCGAACACCGCATCGGTGATTTCGTATTTGTGCATGACTTTGCAGATTGTACGATACCAACGGGCGGCTATATATTCAGCGGACATATCCACCCGGGTATCAGTATCCGGGGATTGGGAAAACAGTCTTTACGTTTTGCCTGTTTTTATTTTGGTACACAATATGCCATATTACCCGCATTCAGCAGGTTTACCGGTACACACCCCATTCAACCAAAACGCGGCGATGCTGTTTATGCTATTGTACCGCCCAATTTTTCAAAAGGCGAAGCAGGAGGAATTTTGAAAATTTAAGGGATGAACCAACTATTGAAAATTGCATACGACCCCATTTACGCACATCCGCTACCGGAGGGGCACCGCTTTCCCATGCTGAAGTACGAACTGATACCGGAACAATTATTACATGAAGGCACTATTACCCTGGAAAATATATTTGCCCCACAGCCATGCACCAGCGAAATTATTTTATGGACGCATGATCCGGCATACCTGGCTAAACTAACCAATCAAACATTATCGACAAAGGAGCAGCGGCATATTGGTTTCCCGCAATCACCGCAGTTAACGCTCAGAGAATTAATTATTGCACAGGGCACCATTGATTGCTGCCACCATGCCATGCAGGCAGGAGTAGCGTTGAACGTAGCAGGAGGAACGCATCACGCATTTGCAGACAGGGGCGAAGGATTTTGTATGCTCAATGACATGGCAGTAGCAGCCAACTACCTGCTGCATCGTACCCTTGCAAATAAAATACTCATCATCGACCTGGATGTACACCAGGGTAATGGTACCGCCAAAATTTTTGAAAACGAACCACGTGTTTTTACATTCAGTATGCATGGTGAACACAATTATCCTTTTCACAAAGAAAAAAGTGACCTGGATATTCCTTTGAAAGATGGAACAGGTGATGAAACATACCTGGCGCTTCTGGAAGAGGTATTGCCCATACTCATCAGCCAGGTAAAGCCTGACTTTGCCTTCTTTTTATCCGGCGTAGATATTTTATCAACCGATAAATATGGCAAATTAAAATTGTCAATGAATGGATGCAGGCAAAGGGACGAATATGTTTTTAGCATTTTAAAAAAGCATAGTATTCCCTGTGTGGTTTCAATGGGCGGCGGATACAGTACAGATATAAAAATTATTACAGAGGCACATTGCAACACCTTCAGGGTTGCAAAGGATATGTATGGGTTGTGAATTTACCGGCAAATCCAGGTTCAAGGGTAACAATTTCATTTATTGAAATTTGGCAATCCGGCCTGACAAGTATAACTTTCCGGACGGTATGATTAAGAGTTTCAGGCATAAAGGACTTCGCCAGTTATGGGAAAACGAAAACGCCGGAAAGCAGCCGGCAGACCATGTGAACAGGATCATCCAAATGCTTGAAATTATAGATAGTGCACATACGGTCCCTCAGGATTTTGAATTTTTTCTAAGTTGGAAAATTCACCCGCTGAAGGGAGATTGGAAAGGATATTGGAGTTTAACAGTCAAAGAAAACTGGTGGATGATTTTCAGGTTTGAAAATGAGCATGCATTTGATATTGATTATTTGGATTATCATTAAAAAACAATTTATGAAAATGATTAAGAGAAATATACATGTTTCGCATCCGGGCAAACTTATTAAAGCGGAATTGATAGAATCAACAGGACTAACTATAACAGAGGTTGCAGGTTTACTTAAAGTATCAAGGCAGGCGGTTTCCAATCTCTTAAATGAAAAGGCAGATATAAGTCCTGAAATTGCCTTACGGATAGCGATGGTTTTTAGAGGCACTCCTGATATCTGGCTCCGGCTGCAAACAAAATATGACCTGGAAAAAGCTGCAGAAAAAATAAGCCATTTTAAATTAGAGCCTTATCAACATACAAGGGCATAAGAAAAGCCAGGACTTCAGATGAATCCCCTCTTACACATTCTTCATTCGGGTGTTATGTTAATTATGAATTGACATACAATTCGTACTATTAAGAGTGATTCAAATATAAAGTAAGCAACCAACAACAGGTTTTAAAACAGGAACCAGGATTTAAGGAAATCTACTTCCTTTTAAGGGTGATTCAAATTTAATGTAAACAGTAAACCGGGTTGTTGGTACGCTCACACACAACACCTATGCTGCATACACAACAACGGCGGCGGTGGGCTTGCGTAGCAGCAAAATGAAACTATGCAATAACGGGCTTTAAAAAGAGTAATCAGGATTTAAGAAAATTTATCCCCTTTTACAAAAAACATTTAATTTGTTATTGGATATTATCGAATCTAAATAAACTTTTACTTTCATTTCTTTGTATTAACCCAGCCGGAACAAAATAGATTAACAGGAATTATTTATACCGTTAACCGTTTTATAAAAAACGAATCATGCAGAATAAACAACTACAGAAGGGATTCATCTATACCGGAATAATTGTAGGTTTAGCCGGCATCATCATTCAATTTATTGTAATGCTGATCAACCGGCAGGTCCCCTTGCCCGAAGCAATCATTCGTTTCTTTAGTTTCTTTACCATCCTTTCCAATTGTATGGTAGTTGCATTGTTAACCGGCCAGCTACTGCCCGCCGGGAGCAGGTTTCACCAATTTGCAGGCAGGAATGAAGTAGCCACTGCTGTGAGCATTTACATCATCGTAGTAGGCGTGGTATATCAAATCATACTTAGAAAACCAATACCATTGGAAGGCTGGCACCGGGTAGCCGATGATATTTTACATTTATACATCCCCTTGCTGATGCTGCTGTACTGGATACTGTTTATCTCTTCAAAAAAGATTGATGTAAAAACCATCCCGTATTGGTTGATTTACCCGGCGGCTTATTTTGTATATACTTTGCTGAGAGGAAGCATTGGGCAGTTTTATCCTTACCCGTTTGTAAATGTGACTGTATTAGGCTATCCAAAAGTATTGTTCAACAGTGCCATGCTGGTATTGTTTTTCCTGGTATTGTCGTTTATGTTTGCGGGCATTGCCAACCGGAGATATAAAAATAACAGGATAGCTGACTGACAAAAACCTTCATCCATTTGAACGGCTCAGATAGCCCTTCTTTTCAACTCTTTCTTAATGAGGCTAAGTTCCCTTCCCGTCTGGCCGCTCATGGAGCTGTTTTCCTCTGCCCGTCTCATCAGGTAGGGTATTACATCTTTAATGGGGCCAAAGGGCAGGTACTTGCTTACAGAACAACCTGCCCCAGCCAGGTTGAAGGTGATATTATCACTCATGCCATATAACTGGGAAAAATGAACATGCCGATGATTGTGTGGCAAACCCTTTTCATCTAATAATTGGGCGGCATATAAATTACTCTGATCGTTATGCGATGCGATAATAACCGCTATCTTATCCAGGTGGGTAATACAAAATTCAACAGCCGCATTGTAATCCCGGTCGCAGCTTTCTTTATCCGGCTGAATGGGAGAAGGATAATTCATTTCGGCCGCTCTTTTCCGTTCGTTTTCCATGTAGGCGCCCCTTACCAGTTTGGCGCCCAGGATAAAATTCCGCTCTTCAGCAGCCTCGTATGAATCCTTCAAAAATTTCAGGCGGTCCGTGCGGTACAACTGCAGTGTATTGTACACCACAACCCTTCCCTTGTTGAAAGTATCCATCATCAGGATGGTCAGTGCATCTACGGGATCCTGTATCCAGGTTTCTTCGGCATCAACCAACACCCCAACTTTATTTTGAGCCGCTGTTTCACAAATCCGCAGCATCCTAACCCGCACCCGGTGCCATTCCGCCTTTTCGTCATCGGTTAACAGATCCAGCGCCTTCAGGTATCGCTTCATCAGGGTACCGGAATTACTGTTCATCAGCGAATCAATTTTCTCCAGTAATGCAAACCTTGAAAACCCGGTTACCTTTACACTCATAAACGGTATATTGGGCTGTGTAGGTGCATATTCAATTACCCTTGTAAATTCTTTGGTCGACTGGTCAAAGCCATGCTCTCCGTCATCCCCGCCTTCTACCCCGTAATCCAAAATTACCTGCACATTGTATTCACTTAATTTCTTTGCCACCACAGCCGTTTCTTCCAGCGTTTCACCGCCTACAAACTGGCGGAAAATGGTATCCCGGATCAGGGGTTTTGTAAAGGGCAGATTCCATTTAATGGCAAGTGGAGTAAGCTTTAATCCGAGGCTTACCAGCCAGGGCTTTCCCATTAACTGAAAAAGTAAATTGGCTTTTTTCAGATCGCTGTCTTTCTTGTAAGCAAAAGCATGTTGGGTATTTTCGAAGGAGATGGGAGTGTTTGTATTCATATAAAATTAAATATCCGCAAAGATAAGCAAACCAAGGTGTGCAACTGACCGGAAATTCAATAAAACCTAATCAACAACACCTTGTATTTTCGATTAGTTTTGAACGTTGGCTATGCTGCACAAGGGATGAGTTAATAATCATCTGCAAGCCCCTGCGGAAGACAAATCATGGTGCCTGAACACCAGGCACCCCACGCTAAAAAAACGAACCACCTGTTGTAAGTGGTGGAGACATTGTATTTTAAAAATTTCAACACCAGTGACTTATAGACACATGACCGGAGTGCTGCGCCTATAAGTCACTGGTGTTGTACCGCCACCCCTTTTTATAAGCTTTTTTCGCCGAAGCGAAATGCAAGACCTTACTCATCATTAACCGAAATAAAATGGAATAAGGTGATAAGGTTAACATGTTCGAAAAGGCCGTTTCTGCAACGGTTTAAACACAGCCTCCCGGTTCATCAACCTTCCATTAGAAAACCGGGCGAAAGATGCCTGTTAGCATTTGGATCAAATTAGCATGTCATGCATCGATCCCTTGCGAAGTAACCAATCCTGCAAATGATTTGGCAAATTCATCCGGCTTAGATGGCCTGGTGATTAAATGGCTGTAATACCATTTCGCTTACTACCCCGCTTACCGGTTGCTGGCACAGGAACCAGATCGCTTTGGCGGCTTCTTCCGACTGGATCATTTTTTCCCGCTGCACTTTTAAATCAATGGTATCCCAGAAGGGAGAATCAACGCCGCCCATGAATAAATTGGTAATGCGAATATCCGTTCGCTTCAGTTCCTCCCGTATACTTTGCATCATACCCACCAGGCCATACTTGCTGGCACAATATGCGGCTGCACCGGCCATGGGCACTTTACCCAATACACCGGGTATGTTGATGATGAGCCCCTTCTTCACTTCCTTCATTGCGGGTAAAAATGCCTTCACCAATAAAAACGGCCCATATAAATTATCATTCAATGTTCTTAAAAATTCAACCTCAGTTAAACTTTCCATTGATTTGATAATACCAATGCCCGCTGCATTTACCAATATGTCGATAGAAGGCAGTTGCTGAAAGTATTTTTCTTTTAATTCATTCACTGCTTCCGGTTGGGAGATATCCAGCGCAAAAGTTCTTTCTGCCGGTACGTTGCTATTTTTTGCAACCTCTTCCAGCTTTTCCGGGTTACGGCCTGCAAGGAATAATTTTGCGCCACTTCCTGCCAGCAATTTTGCCAGTTTTGATCCTATGCCACCGGTTGCGCCAACCACCAATATGTTTTTACCATTTAATGTTTCCATAATAAACTGTTTGCACATCAAACAATAGAGTAATCAATTTGTTTGGTACATTTTTATTCAAATGAAAGAAGTCACCATCATATTCCCACACCAGCTTTTTAAAAATCATCCTGCTGTTGAGGCTGGCCGTAGTATTTACCTGGTAGAAGAAACACTCTTCTTTAATCAATACCATTTTCATCAACAGAAAATATTGCTGCACAGGGCTTCCATGAAAGCGTATGCAGACTACCTGGCAAATAAAAAAATACAGGTAACCTATATTGAAGCAGCAGACAGGCTTTCAGATATTAGAAAACTACTGGCATACCTGCAAACCCAACAAATCAGCACCATTTATATTGCAGATGTGGCGGATGACTGGCTGCGGCAACGAATGCAACGGAGCGCTGCAAAATTTTCGATACAAATCGTGGAATATGAAACTCCTAATTTTCTCAATACATTAAATGGGGTTAAAAATTATTTCGATAAAAAGAAAACGTATTTTCAAACCGGCTTTTATACGGCGCAACGTATCCAAAGAAATATCTTACTGGATGCAGGCGGACAGCCAGCCGGTGGTCAATGGACCTTTGATGCAGACAATCGCCAAAAATTCCCAAAAAAAACAAAGCCGCCAATAATAGCAGCGGCTAAAGAAACGGTCTATGCTAAAGAAGCCAAAGAGTATGTTGCCAAACATTTCGGATCAAACTATGGCAGCGCTGAAAAATTTATTTACCCCACTGATTTTATCGGGGCAGAAAGATGGCTGGATGAATTTTTAAAGGAACGCTTTGAGCAATTCGGGATGTACGAAGATGCCATCGTAGCGAAGGAAAATTTCCTGCACCATTCGGTACTATCGCCGATGCTGAATATTGGTTTACTATCACCGCAGCAAATTATTGATAAGGCGCTGGAGTCTGCCCCCAAATACAATGTGCCCTTAAACTCACTGGAAGGTTTTATCAGGCAAATACTGGGCTGGCGTGAATTCATTAGAATTGTTTACGAAAGGGAAGGTGGCAAACAACGCACAAAAAATTACTGGGGTTTTACCAGGAAAATTCCGAGAAGTTTTTGGACAGGTAATACCGGGATAGCACCCGTTGACAATGTGATTGCAAAAGTATTGCAAACCGGCTACAGCCATCATATAGAACGGCTGATGGTGATGGGGAATTTTATGCTGCTCTGCGAATTTGATCCGGATGAAGTGTACCGCTGGTTTATGGAAATGTATATTGATGCGTATGATTGGGTAATGGTACCCAACGTGTATGGCATGACGCAGTTTGCCGACGGAGGGTTGATGACAACCAAACCCTATATCAGTGGCAGCAATTATTTACTAAAGATGAGTGACTATGAAAAAGGCGGGTGGACGGAAATATGGGATGGTTTGTTTTGGCGCTTTATGCATATACACCGCGATTTCTTTTTAAAAAACCCGCGGCTTGGCATGCTTGTAAAAACTTTTGATAAAATGCCGGCAGAGAAAAGAAACAAACACATCACCAATGCTGAAACATACCTGCAAAAATTAGATAAAGAAAACGGGAACTATGGCTAAAAATATCATTCAACCAGGTGCTGTTTCAAAGTCTTCGTCAACAGAACTAAGAGTAGCTGATATAGACCGCATCATAGAAATGGCATGGGAAGACCGTACCAGTTTTGAAGCCATTGAAATACAGTTTGGGCTCAAAGAAAAGGATGTAATCGCACTAATGCGAAGGGAAATGAAGGCATCCAGTTTCAGGATGTGGCGCAAACGCACCAATGGCAGAACCACTAAGCATGCTGCGCTGAGGGGCGATGAAGTAACAAGATTTAAATGCAAAAGCCAGCGGGCTATTACTTTAAATAAGATCAGTAAAAGATAGATGGAAAAGAGATAAAACACCTTAAATGACTAACAACTTAAATGACAGCTAACGATAGATAAGCCAAAAAAATAGCACCCTTTTATAACTGCAACAGAGTTGAACCTACATTCAAAATTGCAAGGAATATCCGGTATTCTGCAATAAGTAAAATAAGCAGCGCTACAAATAAATTATACTGATTCAAGTCAAAAAGCTCAAGCTCCCCTCTCCTTCGGAGAGAGCCTGTCCCGATGTATCGGGAGGCTGGGGGTGAGGTCCCACGAGGTAGCAAAAAAAAAAGTAAACACCATGCAAAAAAATAATGCCATAAAAAGCGTCCCCCATTTCCCAACCGATTACCCATCCATCCTCGAAAGATTGGATAATATTGACCCGGTAAAATATGCACACTCAAGAAATTTTACAGATGGTGCAGTCACTTATCTATCACCTTATATTTCAAGGGGTGTTATCAGTTTGCAACAGGTCATGCAACAGGTACTTAAAACATACCAGCCGAAGCAGGTAGAAAAGTTTTTACAGGAACTGGCCTGGCGGGAATACTGGCAAAGGGTTTGGCAATCTATCGGCGATACAATTTTTACAGATATCAAACAGGAGCAAACCGAAGTGGCACACAGCAATATGGTAGCAGCCATCGAAAATGCGCATACGGGCATTAACGCCATAGATGAACACATCGCACTGCTGTACGCCACCGGTTATATGCACAATCATGTGCGCATGTATGTAAGTTCCATCGCCTGTAATATTGCCAAATCGCATTGGCTGCAACCTGCGCAATGGATGTATTATCATTTACTGGATGGCGACCTTGCCAGTAACAGTTTAAGCTGGCAATGGGTAGCCGGTACCTTTTCATCTAAAAAATATTATTGCAACCAGGAAAACATTAACCGGTATACAAACAGCAACCAGCAGCAAACTTTGTTAGACCGCTCTTATGAAGCCATTACCGCTATGCCGGTACCGGAAGTCTTGCAGGAAAAAAGTAATTTTTACCCAAACACTCATCTTCCTGAAACAGCTACGCCATTAATGAAAGAAGGCTTACCGGTGTTAATTTACAACTCTTATAACCTCGATCCCAACTGGCATGCAGGCGAAGCGGCTAACAGGATACTGCTGCTGGAACCAGCCCATTTTAAAAAACACCCTGTGAGTGATCGGGTAATTCAGTTTATCACAGATCTTTCAAAAAACATCCATGGCATTCAAATTTTTACCGGCAATTTTGAAGCGCTGAAATTGATGGCTGGTAATCACCAAATCATTTTTAAATCCCATCCAACCGGTTTGCATTACGAAGGCATTGCAGAAAAGTACGATGAACTATTTCCGGAAGTGTCAGGCTATTTTCCGTCTTTCTCTTCTTACTGGAAAAAATGTGTGAAATATGCAGGGTTGTAGGAACAGGCCACGGCCGATGTTATTTAGTTAAGCCAGCAATTATATATACACATTGTTAGCTTACTGATAGCCAATAGAATACAATTTCGAATTTTCAGAGTCAGGCTCCCCTCGCCTTTGGAGAGGGGTTGGGGGTGAGGTCAAACGGGCTGCTAAATAAGGGAATATTTTATAACTTATAAACATCCCTTTTAATAAACATGTCTACTGCTTTTGTTGCGCCGCACCGGAGCAGGATGATCCGATAGCCATCGGATTTGAATTGCCCCGTCCTTTAGGTCTTATGTATGATATTACTCTCTTACCGGCTTTAGCCAAATAACGATTTCGGCTAAAGCCGTATTTATTTTAACTGCTTTTTTACCACGCCCTAAAGAGCGTGGCAATTGAAATCCCAAATAACATTGGTTCTGGCTTGTAACAGCATGCAGCCTCTTCCTATCCCTCCTGCCCTGCGCCCTAAATCCCTAAACCAGGCATGGCAAAATCAGACCCGTCTGAACGCCAGCCAGACAAGGACATTCTGGAGGGAATTCATCCGGGCGGACATCAGACATTCCGGTTATCTTTGCCCAAAATTTAATACATGGAAAAAAAGGCAAGTGAATCGTTGGTAGTGATGACAGAACTGGTATTACCCAACGACACCAATACGTTTGGCAACCTGATGGGTGGACGGCTGATGTACTGGATGGATATTGCATCTGCCCTTGCGGCAATGAAGCATTGTGGCTCCCCGGTGGTTACGGCATCGGTAGATAATATTTCTTTTGAAACCCCTATCAAACTGGGTAATGTAGTGCATATTGAGGCCAAGGTAACCCGGGCTTTTACCACCAGCATGGAAGTACACCTGAAAGTATGGGGCGAAGATGCGATACATCAACATAAATATAAAAGTAACGAAGCCTATTTTACTTTTGTAGCGCTTGACCCCAACAGCAAACCAAAGCCGGTTAACCATTTAATTGCTGAAACAGCAGATGAAAAAGAATTATACGAAGGTGCATTGAGGAGAAGGCAATTAAGATTGGTACTGGGCGGTAAAATGAAAGCACATGATGCAGATGAATTAAAGGCGCTTTTTGCGTAAATACCTATCCCGGTTCATAATTGTATGGCAATAAACTGGCGGCCTTTTCGTAGATCCAGAAACCACTGTATTCAACACTCATCGGATCTGCTAAAATTCCATTTTGATCAATTAAGGCAAATGGCTTGTTGGGAATAATGAATGAACGGAAGCCTGTCGGCAAACTGCCCTGGATCAGTATTTTTTTCCTAAGGTACAATTTGGAGGAGTTGTCATACCTGTATTGTACCATTAACTGATTAGTGAGTGTGAGCCGTTGAAAACCGGGCCTGGCTGTGTCTGCGGAAAGTATCTGCTTTACCGTTACAGGAACTGCCATTGACATGGCTGAAGTGCTATTGCCGGTATTCGCTTTTTTTACCAGGTAAATATCAAAACCGGCCTCCTTCAACTGATCTTTTAATAATGCTTTAAAAAAATGAAGGGTACTGCCTTTATATGTTTGCCGCCGGTTTTTGACCCATCGCTTTTTGTCACCCAACTCTTCGTAGCGGGTTAACCCATAAAAATACGTACGCCCCGTTGCCTCGTTGAAAGAAAACTCCAGTAACTGAAAATGAACCTTATACCCCAGCAGGCGGTTGATGATCACCAATGGTGTATCGCTGTATGCATTGAATGCATTTTCATCAGCGCCCCTGGTAAAATAAATATCCGCCAGGTTTACAATATTACTGCGGTCGGCCTCCTCCGTAATACCCAGGAAATTGGTTTTAAAAATATTTAACCACTTCCTTCTCATAAGGTCTGAAATGATCAGCACTTCTCTCAACTGCTGCGCTTTTATTTGAAGCCTGCACAAAAAGTATTTGCCATTGGCGGTAGCCGGATCCGGTTTTAGAATAAAGATTTCATATCCAATACTGGACACCACCAACTCTGTATTCAGCAGGTTGATGGAGCTAAATGAAAATTCGCCGTTTGCATTGGAACTGGTACCGATTGAGGTATTGTTAAAATATACACTGGCACCGGCAATGGGCAGCCCGGTTTCGTTACTGACCACTTTGCCGGAAATGGAAACCTGTGCAATACTGCCACTCACACATAACAATACAAATGAAAATAAGAGGGAAAGTGTACGGAAGGGCATGGGTAATTATTTATCCATCATGGTTACCAGGTGATGCTTTCCCTTCAACATAAATTTTTTACTTTGCTCAATGGCATCCATTACCTGTGCTAAAATATTTTCGCAGGTATCGTCATAATCAATCACCAATGGTTCTTTAAACGTAACAGATAAATCAGAACCGGTTTTCTTGAATTTCAATCCCTTTTTATTGAATGCCCGCCAATAACCACTGATCACTACGGGTACTACAATGGGGCGATGGTGCTTGATGATGA
This sequence comes from Ferruginibacter sp., assembly GCA_031424955.1. Classification (GTDB taxonomy): domain Bacteria; phylum Bacteroidota; class Bacteroidia; order Chitinophagales; family Chitinophagaceae; genus Ferruginibacter. The sequence continues at coordinate 22,013 of JANPIJ010000047.1, forward strand.
AGGCGGTGCCTTTGCGGCCCGGTGCAAATGGTTTGGTGGTACCCTGGGGGAAGGTGATGACCCAATTTTCCCGCAGGGCCCGCTCAATCTTCCGGGTATCACTGGGGTCTAAATTTCTTCTTACTTCTGTGCAATCTGTGCGCCAGGTACGCTTAACAGTAATGGCCCCGGCCAGCATAAACAATTTACTGATCCAGTTGCTTTTCATGGTTTCTTCGGCGGCTACATACTTTACCCGGGTAAAGGGCCACAGCAGGTAAAATGGGATGCCCAGCCCGTGTTTTTTTCGCCAGCTAACCGCACAAAAAATATGAAGAAAAGTAATTACATCCGCAAAATAAGTCTGGTGATTGCTTACAAAAAGTACATTTTGTTTGGGAAGCTTGTGCAGGTGTTCCATCCCATTTATCTGCAGGTTGTTTAACAGGTTGATACCGGGGTAAGAAATAGCTCCCACGATGGCATATACCATTCCTTTCACCAACCTTGTTTCTTTCAGTTTATCAAAAAAAGATGACATGTAGATATTTTTGGTAGCAATCCTTTATGCAATATACGGAATAATCATTTTTTTACACTGCTATATTTATTGGGGACAATTGAGAAATAAATAGCTGGTATTGTTGTGTGTTTGTTCGGATGATATTGCAGGTTAGCTCTCCAACGCCTAAAAAGGGTGGTACTCATTTAATTTAAACAGAAAGCAGGGTTGTTGGTAAGCTCCCGTACAATACCCAGGCTGCATACACAACAACGGGGAGGATGGGCTTACCTATCGATAAAGGTATATTTCAGGGTTTGCCTGAGCCTACTCCCGCCGTTGTTGTCTGTTTGTGCGAATGATCATGTGGGCCGGCTCACCAACAACTTAAAAGGGTGATAGAAATTTAATTCAAGCAGTAAGCAGGGTTGTTGGTACGCTCCCGCACAATACCCAAGCTGCATACGCAACAACGGCGATGGTGGGCCTGCGTATCGATAAAGGTAAGGGCCTGTTGCCGGGGTTGCACAATGCCCGCTCTTCCAGTTGTAGTGTGTTTGTGCGGATGACCATGTGGGCAGCTCACTAACCACTCATAAGGGGGCGACTCCTATTTAATTTAAAGAGTAAGCCAAAGTTTTGTCCCGCTTTTGCAATTCAGTTACCAAATATTAGCTCGTGATTTTTAATTAAATTTGTTAAAACATTTCACAATGCCGGAAGCAACAAAAGAAGTTATTCAGGAAATTGCAAAGGAGGCCGCACTGCTTGCCCCCCTGGATCAACAATTACTTTTAACCAGGTTAAGAGTAAAACGACTAAAAAGAAAAGGTGCCGGTATTGTTGCAAGCCCGCCGAAAAATTTGAAAAACCCCACTATGAAACAAATTGATAAATGGAAGCATGAATCCAGATTATCATCATGAGAATAAACAGGTTTGTTCTGGACAATAATATCTGGATAAGTTATTTTATCACTAATCAACAACAGAAAATTATTGATATTATTAGCTTATACGAAATTGATATTTTTTGTTGTGATGAACTTGTAGCTGAATTTAATGCTGTTTTGAATTATGACCATATCCGAAAGTACCGGGTAAATGTTTCTAAATCTATAAAACTGTTAAATGAAATTACTACTCATTTTACTATCTCGTACCCAATAAAAAATTATATACCTGATGATGAAAAAGACAATTATATAATAGCCCTCGCCCTGCAAACCAATTCAGGTTTTGTAACAACTGGTGATACTCATATTCTATCACAAAAAATAATTTTAGAAAGCCGGTACAAGAAATTAAAAATAATCAATAAGTCTCAATTTGAGCACATGTTCCCGCTATGAGTGATTGTGGTATTATAAGGCTGACACAAAATTAAGCTGTGTTGTTCTCACGCACATTGCCGTTGTTGTGTGTTTGTGCGGATGATCATGCGGGCTTGCTCACCAACAACTTATAAGGGTGATACAAATTTAATTTAAACAGTAAACAGGGTTGTTGGTACCCTAACGCACATTGCAGGTACTGCATACGCAACAACGGCGAGGATGGACTTGCGTATCGATAAAGGTAAGGGCCTGTTGCCGGGGTTGCACGATGCCCGCTCTTCCCGTTGTTGTGTGTTTGTGGGGAGGATCATGCGAACCGGCTCACCAACAACTTATAAGGGTGATGCAAATTTAATTCAAACAGTAAGCAGGGTTGTTGGTGCCACACCATCGGTTTTGCTGCGGGTGCGACTTTGCGTGGACTGTGAAATAAAAAAGATAAAAGGCGTTAAGAAGCGTTACCCGCAAATTAATATCTTTACTTACATGAAACTGAATACAGTAATTTTTGATATGGATGGTTTGCTGATCGATTCGGAGCCATTGTGGGGCGAAGCCGCCGATGAAATTTTTAAGGGCTATGGGTTTCAGTTAACCCCGGCCCAATATGCCACCACTACCGGTATGCGAACCAAAGAGTTTGTGGAATGGTGGTTCGATTATTTTAAGGTTCCCCGGGAACTGGCACCTATTGCGGAAGAAAAAATATTACAGTCAGTAGTACAAAAGGTAGCCGCCAAAGGACGGGCCATGCAGGGGGTAGCACATATATTTAATTTTTTTATCGAGCGCAGGTTCAGGATTGGTTTGGCCACCTCTTCGGGGATGCCGCTGATAGATGTGGTAGTGGATAAGTTAGGCATCCGCAATCACCTGCATGCCATAGCTTCTGCCGCAGACCTCCCATTCGGCAAACCACATCCGCAGGTATTTTTAAATTGTGCGGAACAATTGGATAGTCCACCTACCGCCTGTCTTTGTTTTGAAGATTCCTTCAACGGAATGATTGCCGCCAAAGCTGCCCGGATGAAGTGCATAGTAGTACCGGCGCATCACGATAGCCAAAACGGAAAATTCAATGCAGCCGATCTCAAAATATCATCGCTACAAAATTTCAATGATTTATTGTTGCAAACATTGTGATTTTTTTGTACGGGCAGGATCGCTATGTGGAGCATCGTTGCGTCGCACTCTTGTACCACATACCGTTACTGAACCTGGATCACCTTGCAGGGTCATCGTCCGCCGTGGGTAGAACACCAATTGCATATCTTAGCTTCTCTTAATTATTTTTATTTTGCCGGCAGGCGATTCTTTCTATACGAATTCTTAATGGCTATTTTACCATTCTTAAAAGTAAATAAATCGCATCCTGTAACTTCCACCCTGGTGCCATCTGATTTTGTTCCGGTAAAAATCCACTCCGAGAAACCCCTGTTTCCTGCAATAAAGTGCCGGGCATTTCCCCAATGAGCATCTGCAAACGTGATAAATACATTTTCAAATGCGTTCCTGACTTGTTCCTGCCCGGTAAATCTTTCTCCGTCGACATCTGGTCCCGCCGAAGCCTCAAACACACAGTCATCCGTCATATGAGACATGATCGCCTTAACATCGTGAGCATTAAAGGCATCGGCAAAAGACCGGAGAAAATCTTCTGTGACTTTATTATTTGATTGCGCCATAAGTAAAATTGGCAATAATATCAGCAATATCAAAACTCCTTTTTTCATACAAGTTCATTTTAGTGTATTAATAAATTAAATTTGTAAGATTTACTTTGAAAATCAATTATTTCGCCGGTTGTGTATTTCGTTTCTTTAAGGACCATATATCGTTAGTTATATAAATTATGAGCAAATGAAGTCCGCTGCGGCGGACGGGATAGAACTTCAATTTTATCAGATTTCTGCGAGACTTTAAACTTGCATCACTACCGATATCACGTCCGCCGCGGCGGACTTTAAAATTGCATCTCATTTTTTTCTACCGATATCACGTTCCTATGGGACTTTAAAATTTATTTTTATGGTTGCAAATTAACTGGCGGGTACCTTAGTTTGTTTTAAAAAGGAGTCCTATAATACCGGCAATCACAGCCATTATATTTGCAGGTATGGGAGACAACTGTTTAACAGCGGCCTCACCTTAATGTTTCAAGGGATAAATTAGGGAGTTTTATTTCTTTGCACAAAGATAAAAAGTACAAGAGTGCGATCCTCCGCGGCGGACAGGCTGCCACTGAAGCTTAATAGCAGTATTGCTGCCTTGCTCAAAAAAAAACAACAACCCGCTGTTTTATGCCTTGTGCAGGATAATACCTGGGGAATATTGCCTGCTTTAATCCTGGTACAGTCCTTACAATTTCACAAGGTATGCGGTAGAAGTTAGTGCCGATGCAGCGCTCATACCTCCATGCAGATTCAGATGATCAATCCTGCCTGCTTGCGTTGGCAGATAGGGATATCATCATGAAAGGCAACTGCGTCTCAACAAAAAAACATTGGTCAAATAACATTGAATGCTGAATCAATATCGTATCCCCTCTTTTGAACAGGAACAAAGTGAGGCCAGTTAAGCAACCAAAACCTTAAGTACCGGTATTGATTCCCCCTCCACCATGCACTACCGGCTCTTTATTAAAGAAACGCCTGCCATTACCCGAGGTTGTATATTTCCATTATGTCAAACAATTCCTTAACAAAGTCAATCTTCAGGTCGATGAGCCGGCCGGTTTTCATATCAAACACCCAGCCATGTATTTTAAGTCCCCGCTCTTTGTAGGCGTTTTGCACAGCAGCGGTTTTCACCAGATTAATGCACTGCTCCTGCACATTCAATTCCACCAGGCGGTTGTATCGTAAGGTTTCATCCGTTATTGCATTCAGTTCTGTTTTGTGAAGGCGGTACACATCGCGGATATTTCTTAACCAGGGATTTAGTATGCCTAAGTCCTGCGATTGCATCGCTGCCTTTACGCCGCCGCAAAAGTAATGACCGCAGACAACTATGTGGTTCACTTTAAGATGTCGAACCGCATAATTGAGCACCGACATCATATTGAGATCAATACTGATTACCATATTGGCAATATTGCGGTGAATGAACGCCTCGCCGGGTTGCAGCCCCATTAACTCCTCGGCGGTAACCCTGCTGTCGGAACAACCGATATACAAAATATCAGGGTTTTGTCCTTTGGAAAGTTTATCGAAATATGCCGGATCCGCATCCAGCTTTTCTGCAATCCATTTTTCGTTATTGGCGAATACTCTTTCCAGTTGCATAGTGTATATATTGATTGCTGATGATTGTTTGAATTTCCAGGTAAAATAGTATTATCTCAATGCATAAAGTTAATGTACCCGGGCAATAATTTTCAGGGTGCTTTTTAATATCGTCATTATCGTGAATTGAAAAAATTTAATTGCATTTTTTTTCAGCGTAAAACACAGCGGCAGATGGTAATTGGGCGGGTAATACTGTGCGTTAACGGTTTATTAAAGCAGGGATGCGATGAAAACAATTAGGTTAATTACCGGTTTCGGGTGAATGGAAAACTGACTATTTAAAATGCCATAATAAAATCGTTTTTTAAAATTGATATCAGTAATATTGTGTGTAGTTCGTATCCCCACATCCCATATCCAAGATGTAACTGAGGGAGGGCTTTGCCGTAATGCCCGTTTGTCACCTGGATATTATGATAATTTGCTGATTTCTCCCTGGCTTATATTGAAATCTACCGTCATTATTTTATTTCCATTTTTAAATACGGGTTACCTGTTGACAGGCTGTTGGGGCGGCAGGTAAATGAGGAAAACATCATTTAAATTGAAGAAAAACACCAACCTTTTATTTGGCAGCTGCTATATCTTTAATGCATGGCAATTGTTACACTACAACCATTTTTTCATAAGGGTGAGGAGCAAATGGGGATTTGCTTTGAAAATGATACGGTTTTAAATATACTCGTTCGAAAAATCAGGGGTGCCAGGTGGAGCAAAACCAAAAAATGCTGGTACCTGGCATTGAACCGGGAAAACTATACCGCACTGGCCAACAGCATTCAAGGTACTGCCACCCTGAACGTTGCTGCATTAAGGCGCTACCTGTTAGAAAAAAACACAAGCCCAACCAGAAACCAGGCTGTACTACTGCCTGTTGCAAAAGAAGTAAAGATTAGCAAACCTATACCACGGGTAAGTCATATAAAACAGATCAGTGCTGTCAACAGTGAAGAACTCAGGAAATTCGGACAACAACTGGTATTAAAATCGTATAGTCCATCTACCATCCGTACCTATACCAACGAACTGGTACAATTTTTACAAACCATCAAAAACAAGCCTGCCACCGAATTTACGGTGCCACGTATAAAAGATTATCTGCAATACTGTTTTGTAAAATTAAAATTGTCGGAAGCCACGCTGCAAAGCCGTATGAATGCGCTGAAGTTTTACTACGAACAGGTACTGAAAAAGGAAAAGTTTTTTTGGGAAATACCCAGGCCAAAAATGCACCTGCAGTTACCCAAATTATTGAATGAGGATGAATTGAGAAAATTGTTTAATGCCCTTACCAACAAAAAACATAAAGCGATGCTTTTTACGGCTTATAGTGCCGGGCTAAGGGTAAGCGAGGTAGTTAACTTAAAGATAAGCCATATCGACAGCGGCAGGATGCAGTTATTTATAGAAAGGGCAAAGGGAAAAAAGGACAGGTATGTAAACCTGAGCCCGGTATTACTGGATATTTTAAGGAAGTATTTTACAGAATATACTCCCAAACCTGTAGAATATTTATTTGAGTCGGAAAAGACCTCAACGGCCTACCCTACCAGGACGGTACAGCAAATTTTTACCAATGCGAAGCATAAAGCCGGTATAAAGAAAGATGTTGGGATACATAGTTTGCGGCATAGTTTTGCCACGCACCTGCTCGACAAGGGAACAGATATCCGTTATATAAAAGACCTGCTGGGGCATTTTGATATTAAAACCACTGAACGGTACCTGCATGTAAGCAAACACAAATTGGTAAATATAATAAGCCCGTTAGATGACCTAATGAATAAAGGAGAGATAGAATGGTAAATCAGATTGTAACTAATAACAATACAAAATATATAATACTAACCACTTGATTACCAATCAGCAAATATTTAAAGACACAGCGTCTAATATCGTATATATTTGTGTTATGCGTCATGCTGCGTTACACCCTAAAAGTGCAAGTATTCGACTGACTTCATCGAAAGTTTGTTAAATTTGAGGGCAAACAAAGACACATTATATAAATGCTATTTAAAGAAGATAAAAATTTCAATTTTCAATTCCCTGAACCTCAATATTTGGGAGCAAAGCATACTCATTTGGCATGGATAAAAAAATTCATCCCTCAAAATGTAACAACTGCAATTGACGCTTTTGCAGGTTCTCAATCTGTTGCATTTTTGTTCAAACAAATGGGTTTCAAAACCTTTTCCAATGATTTTTTGAATTTCAATAATCAAATTGGCTTAGCACTAATTGAAAACAAAGAAGTTAAGCTCACAAAGGAAGATTTAAAATTACTTTTTCAACCTGCGACAAATAAAACGGATTTTGAACTCATGGAGGATACATTCACCAATGTGTTTTTTGAGAAAAGCGAAGCCGAATTTTTAGACAACTTCAGGGCTAACATTCCATTGCTTGATAATGCTTTTAAACAAGCCCTTGCATATACTATCATCAATCGAAGTATGACAAGGAAAATTACAATGGGGCATTTTGGACATACACAAGCATTAGTATATGCAAGTGACCCAGAGAGAATAAAACGTAACAGAAGTTTGGTAAGACCGATTAAAGAAATATTTGAAGAAATATTGCCTAAGTACAACAATGCTGTTTTTGACAACGAAAAAGAAAATCGCAGTTTCAACAAAAATATTTTAGAACTTTTACCAACAATAAGCAATATTGACTTAGCATATTTTGACCCACCATATTGCGACAGTCATGCAGACTACCAAGGCTTTTATCATTTACTTGAGACATATACAGAATATTGGAAAGACAAAGAATTTATAAATGGCATAAAACGGTATGAACCGCAAAGATTTAGTGGTTTTGACAAAAAAAGAGATGTGCTTGCATCTTTTGAGAAACTTTTTGAATTATCGGAAGAAATTCCAAATTGGCTAATAAGTTATAACAATCGCAGCTATCCAGGCATTGAGGAATTTGAAAAAATAATTTCAAAATATAGGCAAGTAACTGTAGAAGCAAAAACCTATAGCAACGGCAGAGGTGGAAAAGGAAGTGTGGCAGGAAGTCAAGAAATTTTATTTGTTTGCAAACCTAAAAAGAAACATTTCGTTTCGCTAAACCAACAAGAACAATTAGTAAATGCAGGACTTTAATTATTGGAAAAAATTACACGAAAGCGAAACGCTTGAAGAATTTAGCAATGATACTATTGGGCTTTTGTGGCTCAAAACAAAATCAATAATCCGTAAGGAACTTATTGCAGACTTTGTTGCTAATAATGATATTGTTCTTACAGAAACTGCATTAGCAAAACAGTTTGTTGAATTATTCGATTTACTTTGTAAAGACCCTGCAAATTCTCATACACTTTTAGACGAATACATTAGAACAGAA
>JANPIJ010000048.1:0-39462 GCA_031424955.1 Ferruginibacter sp.
ATAAAGATTTGAGTCCCATTAATACCCTTTAAGTGGCCTCGCCAGGAATCGAACCTGGATCTGGGGCTTCGGAGGCCCTTATACTATCCATTGTACTACGCGGCCAATGCAATGATGCGATCTTCAACCCATTATTTTCCAAAATGACTGATGTTGCTGCCAAAGATTTTTACGGCTATGGCCAGCAATATTACGCCGAAAAATTTTCTTATCACGGTCATTCCGTTCGGACCCATGAAATTTTCTATCCATTTCAATGATTTCAACACAATATAAATGACCACACAATTGATCAGGATACCAATGAAAATATTGGCATCGTGATAATTCGCCTTTAAACTCATGATAGTGGTGAGTGTACCCGAGCCTGCAATTAACGGGAAAGCGATGGGTACCACACTCCCGCTTTTGGGATTGCCATCCGATTTAAAGAACTCGTGACCCAATACCATCTCCAGCCCTATAATAAATATTACAATACTACCTGCTACCGCGAAAGACTGTACATCCAGCCCCAGTAATCCTAAAAATTGCTTGCCCAGGAATAAGAACAATATCATCAATGCACCCGAGGCTAATGTTGCCTGTGTTGACCGGATTTCGCCCCCCATTTTCAACCGCAAACTGGCCAGCACCGGGATATTACCCACCATATCAATTACCGCAAAAAGCGTAAATGAAACAGTCAATATTTCCCTTATCAATACCTGGCTAAAATCCACTGATTTAAAAATTTTTGCAAATATACATGTTCAAATGCGGGAAACAGCTATCTAACAGAAGGTTTGTGGGTTTCTTTTTCGCGTGCAATGTTGGATAATACTTCGTGTCGCAGTGTATTTTGTTCGGGTATAATTTTAATAACACAACCATAATGCAGTGAAAAAACATTAAATGAGTCGGCCAGTGGCGTTTGAGTGATATAAGAAAGAATGCTCCGGATAACTCCTCCATGTGCTACGATAACAGCACGGTGCATCCCATCCTCAGTAGCCGGTAAACCTTTACCATCTGTTGATACATGCCGCTGAATGATTTTATTAAAACACTGTGATACTCTCTCAAAAACATCGGTGTAACTTTCGCCACCCGGTATACGCACATTTACAAAATCATTCATCCACGGGGCTATTTCTGCTTTCGGAATTTCATCCCATAATTGCATTTCCCAGCTACCACAATTAATCTCCCTCAGGTCATTATGTAAATGAATGGTATGATCCCGGAATAAATGTTCCGCCAGTTTTCTGCAACGTAGTAAAGGACTTGAGTAAACGGCAGTAATTGTACCAGGTAAGTGCTGCCGGATGATGGCCGCTTCAGTTTCAAACGACCCGGTTACATCCAGGTCGGCCTGTCCGTAACAAACGCCCTTTGCCACATCGGGGGTAGTATGTCTTACCAAATATATTTCCATATCATCAAAAGGGATAAATAAAAAATAATTTTACCAACCTGTTCAATTACACCCGGTCAATACTTGTATAACTACCAATCCATTTTTTCAAATACCGGGCATTATAAATTGAACTGCAGTTTTATACCTCCCAAAAAATTCTCCGGCGCTGATGGATTAAAGAAGCGGTTGGCAGCCGCATTCAGGTCGTTGCCTAAGCCATAAGGTGTATTAAAAGAATGATCGTAGGAAAAATAAATTTCTCCTTTCAGCTTTTTGCCAAAATCCTTTTTATAACCCATCCGGGCAAAAAACAAATTGTATTGCGTGGCAAAAAAACTATTGGCATCATTCAAAGGAATCATATCCGTGTAGCTATATGTAAGGTTTGCGTACAGTCCTATTTTTGTAACCGCATCGGCACCGCCGGCAAAAACGTTCGGAGGTGTGCCGGTTAACTTTTTACCCGAATAATCATTGGCTCCCTGCTGGTAGGTTTTAAACCTTGCTTTAATATAGGTATAGTTACTCCACAACCTGAGCTCCTGCAAGAAATGAATACCACTTCTTACCGGGTAATAATTGACGGATAGCTCAACACCCTGTTGATTGGTTTTTCCGGTATTTACAAAATAATCCGCCCCGGCTGCATCTCTGCGGGTAACAATGGTGTTGTTTAAATTGAAATGATAAACTGCCAGGTCGGCAAATAATTTGTGCTGCACCAGTTCGCTCCTGAAACCGATTTCATAATTGGTAGCCTTCTCTGCGTTTAGCGTGCCATTAAAAACACCGGTTGATGGCACAATCTCATCAATAGTAGGTGGAGAATACCCCTGGCTAACGGTGGCATACAAACTATAATTAACCCCCAGCTTTTTAAGCAATGATACCCTTGGTACAAAAACAGGATTAAAGGTTTTATTGATTTCCTTTACGGGCCTGTTGTTGAGCCGGGTAAAACCATACCCGTAATTGTTATAACTCAAACCGCCATTGATGATAAAATTTTCGCCGAGGTTAATATCCGTTTGTAAAAAAACATTGTATTGTTTTGCTGCTATCTCATCATCAAACTGCAAAGTATCGGGCAGGCCCGACTGGTTACCAAAAGTACGGGTACTGGTAAACCCATACTGGTATTCGCCGCCAAAATGGATGCGCACATTGTTGTTATGATACTGCGTTACGGATCTTCCGCCAATGCCCTGCTCCGTTTTGCGCTGGTAATTTAAAATACTTGGATTGCGGAAACGGGTATGGGAAGTGTACACATTGGTGCTGTTGCTCCATTGCGCATTGAACTGGTAGTCGTGAGCTATGCCTGCGTAAAATGTTTTGATAAACAGGGCTGCCTGCTGTTGTGCAGCACTTCTAAATGGCCCGCCTGCAGGCCTCGATTGGCGTGGGTCTGCATTCAACTGAGCCAACGTTAATCCACCGGGGGTTTGATAATACAGGTCGCTGTAAAAAATATTGGTGCTGATGGATTGCTTTGTATTGATATTAAACGTGCCGGTATAATTTGCCACATCTCTTCTTGTATTGGTTTGCCTGCGCCAGCCATCGCTTTGCTGGTGCGAATATTGCAACGACGAATTCGTATTATCCGTTTCATTCCGATATGCAATATTGGTTTCTGCCAAACCGTAACTGCCGGCTAATGTATTGATTGAAATACTGTTTTCCTTATTCCCGGCATTGCGGCTGTTTAATAACACCACGCCCCCGGTACCGGCTCCATACATGCTTCCACCCGGCCCTTTAATAATTTCTATCTTGCCAATATTACTAAAACCCAACTGGTTAAGATAGGTATTCCCATTCGCATCGGTAAAAGGGATGCCGTTCCAGTAAACTTTTACATTTCTTACACCAAACGGAGATCGCAATAAATTACCGCGGATCGATAAACGATAACTACCCGGACTGCGCTCATCCATCTTTACACCCGGCACGGTATTTACAGCGGGCAGGATGGATGAATTGCCATAGCGTTCCAGCTCGGCCCGGCCGAGCACACTTACCGTTGCGGGAATATTTTTCAGTATGGTATTTCTTTCATAGGCTTTTACCACCATCTCAGATAAAAAGCTACTGGAAGAATACAACAGCACATCAATATTTTGGTCTGCTGTATAATTCGCTGAAACTGCCTGGTAGCCAATATGTGAAAAGGAAATCGTATTTTTTTCTTTTGAACTGGTAAACTCAAAAACGCCATTTGAATCTGTTACGGCCACCGCATTTTTATTCACCGTTACCGTCACTCCACGCATTAATTTTTCGCCTTCACTACTTTGTACCTTTCCCTTAAAAAGATACTGGCCGGAAGCATTTAAAGAACAAAGAACGGAAAGAAAAAAGACAACGAATATTGGAGTAAAGCGCATGTTGATAAATAAAAATATGAATGATCGGTTTTAAATAAGCTGCAAATAACAAGGAATAAAGGAGACAGGGCAATTTATTTTACAAACAGTTGCGGGTATGATTTAATCTTTAAAGCATCTTTATGAAATGAAAACCATTTTTTAACTGCCACAATTAACCAATTTTGCAAGTAGAGGAAAAAGTTCCTCATCGCTACATTTTACTACTAATCAGTGCAGAATCAACACTCGCCATTTCGTTCAAAAAATTCACCGCATTCTGAATAAGTGGTATCGCCAAAGCCGCACCCGTTCCTTCTCCCAACCTCATGTCAAGATGTAATATTGGCTTCGCCTGAAGGTGTTCCAACATCTTCTGATGCCCCTGTTCACTGCTTGCCTGTGCAAAAACGCAAAAAGGTAGTGTATTATTGTTAATGGATTGAGCCAATAGCAATGCAGCAGTAGCAATAAATCCATCCACTACAATGATCATATTTTGCCGGGCTGCTTCCAGGTAGGCACCGGTCATCATCGCAATTTCAAAACCCCCGATTTTACTCAGCAGCTCATACGCCGGGATAGCTTTTCCCCATAATTGGTGAGAGTCACTTACCGACTGCAATGTTTTAATTTTTTGAGCCAGTTGTTCATCATTTGAACCCATTTCTCTTCCAACGCATTCGGCGAGAGGAAGCTGCAGGGTCTGATGCATTATTAATGAAGCGGAAGATGTATTGCCAATTCCTATTTCTCCAAAGCCGATAGTATTGCAACCGGTTTCTACAATATCCTCTACAATGCTTTTGCCTTTTTCAATAGCGTAGTTCACTTCGTCCATATTCATTGCATTCCCGTTCAAATAATTATCTGTGCCCTTCCTGATTTTTGCATCAATAAAATGAAACGATTCATCCAAATCAACATTCACACCTGCATCTACAATAACCAGTGCTATCTTATTATGCCGGCAAAATACATTGATAGCAGCCCCTCCTTTAAAAAAGTTCAATACCATTTGAGCGGTTAGTTCCCGGGGGTAGCGGTTTACCAGACCGGTAGACGCAATGCCATGATCGGCGGCAAATACAACGATATGGGGATTGATAATTTTAGGTGAAAGGGAGTTTTGAATGATCCCCACCTGCAATGCAAGGGCTTCAAGTAAACCCAGTGCACCGGGTGGCTTTATTTTATGTTCAATCTTTTCCTGAATTTGCTTTTGCAGGCTTTCTGGCATAGGGAACTTTTTATTTAGTACAGATCGCAGAGCCAAACCCCATATTGTGTTACGGATTTGTCAATTGGTTGGTGACAGTCATCATTGGTATTGGCCGGAGCCCCGGTATTCTTTGTACGCCGATTCTCCTTTGGTAAATATTACAGGAAATTTAAAAACAGGCCCACCAAAAACAAATGTATGAAATTCTCCGTTTTCGCCACAAGGGTCTACGCCGGGAGGCAGATCCTTTATAAACTGTTCATCAATACGCCGCCGGTTATGAAATGATCAACCAAAATACCTATCAAGCTGCAATTTCCTGCTCGTAGGCAATATAATTTACCAGCTTGTTATTGATATTTACAACAGGTTTAATGATAATTTTACACAGGTAAATCTCGCCGTTTTTGCGATAGTTTTCCAGGATTATTTCGGTTGTTTCGTTATGGTTCAGTTGCTCTTTTACCAGGCTGGTGTGCTCCCTGTTAGTCGCCGGGCCCTGCAAAAACTTTGGGTTTTTACCAATGGCCTCATCAAATGTATAACCCGTCATCTCGAAAAACCCTTTACCGGTAAAGGATATCCGCTGTAAATGATCTGTAATTACAATCACGTATTGATTAATATTCTCTATTGCCTCAAACGTTTGTTGTTTAGTCCACTTATTAAGTTTTGCAATTTGTTTAATAGCGGTTACTGATTGTTGATGCCTGGCTGCATCCGCCATCAGCGAATTGTATTTTACCGAAAATATATCCCAACTCAGCAATGGCGCTTTAGAATTGTTTGATAATAGTTGCATAATTGTAGGTTTAATGACCAGGATGTTTTTTTAATAAATCCCTTAATTTTTCAGTATTAAATTGTAACCGCATATCCTTTATACAATTGAAACAAAGACAATCGGTAAATTGTTTACTGATATATTGTTGTTCTGTATCTGTTAACGCTATTCCGTAACACTGGCATTGTGTTATATTGCCCACTTTACATTCAAACAGCAGTCCACAGCGTTGACATTGTTTATCTTCATGCCTGCACATACATAAATTTTTTTATTGTAGAACAATTGAGTGGAACCGCCCTATGTTTTTATAAACAAGAAAGAACAGATTTAACCAGCCGCTTAAATTATGCCGGCCTTAATTTCAACACAGGATATTGTAGCTGTGCCAGTTCAAAACCACCAAATAAAACAGTACCGTAACCAAGATTACTGATTAAGAAATTTTTCATAAAAGGAAATCCCTGTGCATAACATTGCAGTAAACCGGCCCAGTCCCTTGTTAGCGGTGTCATAGTTCTTAAATCGGTTCCCCCGCCAACCCAAACTGTAAAATCAGCGATCAGCCAATGAGCAACTGCCGCTACTACGGAGGCCAGTATCACATTTTTTATGTTCACTTTTTGAATGATCCATTTGCCAAACAATACCACCAGCAAAATTATGCCATAGATAATGTACCAGCCGCCATACATTACACCATACTTTCCATCAAAAACAAAATTATTGATGATCAAATCGCTTATAAACAATGTAAGCAATGGAAATAAAAAGGCCTTCCAACGACTGCTGAAATATGCGCCACCAAACAAGCCCATGGCGCCAATGGGTGTAAAGCCGGCCCATGGTGTAAGCTGGGCTGCATTGGGTATTCGCATAGCTGCGGCAGCAATCATTAATAATGCAAGTACTGCAAAACGGGGGTTTATCTTTTGTGTTGACATGTTTGATGAGTGATGAATGATGAGTAATGAATTAGAAGTTTATGAGTTGAGCGATGAGTGATTAATCTGGGGTTACCTTTTAGCAGTCGATGCCTAATGATTTTAAAGTAAAAGTGGGTGGCACTCATCAGAAAAATGTTCAGCCGGGCGGTCAATGATGATACCATTAAAAACTTAAGTTTGTAACAAAAAAACGCTAACGGGCTAATTATTTATACTGTCAATCATCATTACAATTTTAGCCATTAATCCGCTTCGCATTTAATTACTCACTCTTCATTCATCACGCACCATTCATTATTCATCACTCATCATTCATTCTTCCTTCTTAAAAATTGCCGCTGACCCCAACTATAAAATTTGACTGCCGGCTGTTGTATCCTGTGATATCAAAATATTTTTGATTGGTGATATTTCTGCAATCGACGAATGCACGAAACTGTTTGGTGAAATTGTAGGCTGTATAAAAGTCAACCGTGTAATATTGGGGCATTGAATTGGGGCCTGCATCATACTCCCCCTTTAACCTGCTGCCCACAAAACGAAAGGAAGGCATCAGGGTTAATCCCTTTACCGGTTGCAGGTTGAGTGTACTGTTAAATGTAAAATTCGGACGGCGATAAAAGTTTTTTATTTTGACATTCTCCGTTTCCCCTTCTCCATCCACATAGGTTATATTATTTATCCAGTTTCCCGATTTGCCTACTGCGATATTGCTTTCAACTTCAAAACCATAATCATTTTGTTTATCTCGGTTAATGTACTCGTTATCCCAGGAGGGGCTTGTATAGTAAACGATCAGGTTTGTAATATTCCTCTTAAATGCAACCAGCCTCAGGGAATTCTTTTTGTTGTTGGTTAAGCTTTGTACACCTAATTCATAATTATTACTTTCTTCCGGCTTTAATTTTTTATTACCAGCATCAAAATCATACAACTGGTAAAGGGAAGGTACTTTGTAAGCCGATGAAATATTTAAAAAAACACGTGTGTTTTCATCGATGTTATAGGATGGATTAAAAGAATAAGTAGTGTTGCTGCCATAAATATTATGATGATTATAACGAATGCCGGCTTCTATATTAAACCCCTTAAGGTCAAGTAAATTTAAGGAAGCGTATGCGGAAATATTATTTGTTTTAGCACTATCGCTGCTCAGGGGAAGCGGATTGTAAGGACCATAGCTACTTAAACTGAAATAACTCTGATCTGTCTTTTGATCAAGATACTGTAAACCACCTACAAAAGATAACTTATTGATTAAATTAAAATTGCCAAACAGTTCAGAAACAAAAGAATGCCCTTTATAATTACCCCTCGCAAATTTTGAAAAGCCACCTATACTAGCGCTATCATCATCCAATAATCTTTTTGCATTGATGAGTGTATTGGTAAAATTAATTGTGGTCTTAGCCGTTTTGTACGCCATGCCAACCGAATTAACAAAGCTCGTATTTCTGCCTATAAAATCTTTATCATCTGAAAAGGCCCCGGCGTCCAGGTCGGTTGTGTACTTTCCATAATTCGTCATACCTGTAACGGAAAACTTTGGGGTAATGGCATATCCCAGGTTGGCCTGGAAACTATTTTGTGTAAATCCGTCCTTATCAAAACCTTTCGTGCCGCTACTGTCATGGGCCGAAGAAAAGCCCCCGCTGCTGATATGATTGTAATTAAGATTGTATGTAAACCGATTGAGTTTTCCATTGATGCCGGTATTGGCCCTGAATGTACGGTAACTGCCATAGGAGATGCCTGCTGTTGGACTTACCTTATTTACACCGCCCTTTTTTGTGATTATATTGATAACTCCTGCAACCGCATCACTGCCCCACAACGTACTTTGAGCACCTTTTAATATTTCAATCCTTTCTACCTGGGCAGGGTTAATGCTGTTGAGGTCAAAAGAGTTATTAATAAGCGAAGGATCACTTACCGGTATGCCATCCATCAATATCAGGGTGTTGCCGGAAGCTGCACCCCGCAGATAAGTATCCGGGTTGGTACCCAGGGTATTATTGGCACCATTCACAAACATACCAGCCTGGTAGTTGAGGATTTCCGTAAGTGTTTTACCTGCACTTCGTTGCAGGGTGGCCTGGTCTATAACACTTACCACTTTGCCCGTTTGCGATTGTTTGATGGGGGTTTTAGTTGCGGTAACTACCACTTCATCCAGGGTTTGTTTAGTACTGTCCTGCTGGGCGTACATCTGACTACTGATAATTACAGCAGTCACCAATAAAATTTTCTTTTTCATGTTGCTGAAAAGATTTTTTTGTGACTGCTTCCGGAAAATTGAGGTGTTGGTGCGTACACGCAACACCGGTTAGAAATATAAATGCTTTGCAGCGCTTACACTCCATGCCTTTCACCCGAAAGCCGTGAATGATTAAATGTGATACCTGGCAGGTCTTCTGACTTAAGCGTTCACTTCACCTTCCCGTTAATAAAAAACAGTGGTGTGAGAGAAGTTGCCTTTCTTTCTCCTCCCCTTCGGGGAGGTTGGGTGGGGCCGCTTTTACAGCTACGGGGATAGTGCCAGAATTACACCGGGCTTCCCTTTTAATCCCGATTTTACTCGGGAACCAAATTCGATGCAAATGTAGGGAGAATGAAAGGGAAGCAGCAAATTTATTATTCAGTAGCGGTTAATAAAAAAGCCGCCGGATTTCGGTGGCTTTTTCAATTTTTTATAGTATGGCTATTCCTCCTTTCTGCACTCACCCACAATGGTATGAAAAATATCATGTGCACCTGTTATGAGGGTATTCAGTTGCTTATCAGTTGCCTTTTTCTTTACTGCCTTATTTATTTCGTCACATTGTGTTACCAGTTTTGCCAATGCCGCCCTGGTTTCTGCAGGCTGGTAATTGGACGGTACCGGAGAAGCCTGCCATTTTTTGGCAGCAATAAAAAGACTGTCCGATTTGGATTTAAGCGGGGCAAAATCACCTTCTTCTGCCGGGTGAAAAGTCGTTGACATATAGGTATGAAATGTCTTAAATTCCGCCCATTCCGGCGAAGCAGTTTGCGCAATTGCAATTGATACGGATGCCATTAAAGCAATGGCTACCAATTTGATTTTTTTGTTCATCGTTTATTTTTTAGCGGTTAAATATTGGCCTGGTGTTTTCAGAAATTCGTCCTTACATTCCGTTGCGCAAAATCCATACAGTTTTCCTTTGTAGTACGCGGTATCAGCAACACAGGCAGTAATAAACATCCCAGAAACCAGGTCTCGTTTGGCATCAAACAAAAGCCTTTTAAATTTATCTGTCGGCCTGGTTACCGGCAACGAAAAGCATAGCCGCTGTGCCGGGATTTGTTGCTGTGTGCGCCCGATGCTACTGCTGAATAAAGAACGTAAATTTAATTATGACTACCAAATTAGCCTGCGTCACTGAGTACGTAGCAAAAACCCGCAGGCGGCATTAGTATTCGGTTAAGCCAAAAACAATAGATAGTTAGCAAAATGATGCTGACGCCCTTCCGTCCGCCAGCATTGACGGCTATGTATCGCCAGTGGGTCGTTATTTTTCTGCACGTTAATACTTATTCCAATTCGTTCTTTATTTCATTCAGGAAGTTTTTAGTTTCCTATTTGTTACCTGTCCAATTTAACTTTCCTGATTTCTATTTTGATTACTTATTTTTTAAATACTGCATGAAAAGTCCCATTGGGTTGTACCGATGTAAATCCTTTTGGCTTGTCACCGTCCATTTGAAATGTAATTGTATAGCCCTGTTTACCTTTTACAGTAAAAACGTTTTCAGATAGTAGTTGAAATTCGCTATCAGCTTCTCCTGGAACTACAGCCCACAATTTAGCGGCCCGCATTTCTAAAATTATGGAAATGTTATAGGCTTCCAAAACATAAACGCCTGCATATTTTTGCAAATCTACAGTTACCGGGATTGATGTTTTCTTTGTAATTAAAGCGTTTAACTTTATTTGAGTCGCTGCAGTATTTTTAATCTGCAATGCTTTTTTATAATTTGAAATGGCATTGATAGTGTCGTTTTTAGCCAAAAAATAATCAGCATAAAACTCATAAACATTACTGCTCAGAGGATAGCTTTCGATGTTTAGTTCAAATAACGCTTGTGCTTTATTGAATTGATTTTTACCCAAAGCATCGTATGCAAAATAGTTGATGAATGCTTCCGGTGCTGAATTTTTGTAGCCCATTTTATCTGACACATTAACATAATGCGTTTTTAATTTTGAAGCAATTAACGCAGTAGAGTCAGCAAAATCCTTTTCGGTTGCGTCTAAATGATAATAGTCAAAAATAAAACGTAACCCATCATACTCACTTA
This sequence comes from Ferruginibacter sp., assembly GCA_031424955.1. Taxonomy (GTDB): domain Bacteria; phylum Bacteroidota; class Bacteroidia; order Chitinophagales; family Chitinophagaceae; genus Ferruginibacter. Next base: position 11,042 of record JANPIJ010000048.1, read on the forward strand.
ACAATGGTATTGTATTATGTCCTTCTGTTTCATAATATTTTTGTGCATAGAGCAACCCATTGGCATTTGCTTTCAGGAATTCATCTAACTTGAAAATTGAACGGATATGCTGTGTTTCAAATGAATGGTCGTGTTTGATCTGTGATATTGTCATTCCCCTGGGTATTGTATTAGCTGTTCCAACAAATAGTCTTTTGCCGTTCATATTTTGTTTGGGTAATTGATCAATAGCATTGCGCAATAACTTTTCGTTATTGTACCACATACTTGGGTCAATTGCGATATAGGCATTAAATAATTGGGGAAATTTTGCGAGAACATCAATTGCGGTGAGTCCACCTAAGGAATGACCAACTAATAATTTGTAGGGGGCAGTGTTGTAATTTTTGCTGATATATGGTATTAATTCAGATGATAAAAAATCAATAAAAGGGTTTGTTTTGTTTAAATCATCAGAAGGAACCAAATCCCTTAACCTGTTTGTGTTTTCAATGGCAACCACAATCATTTCAGGTAATGCACCATTTCCGTTGGCTTGACTAAGTTGTTGAATGATGCCGACAGTCGAAAAGAAATGAGCATCACCATCTAATAGATACAATACAGGGTATCGCTTATCAGTACTTACACTTTGAGATGTAATGTTTGGAGTATAAATCCAAATTTTTCTATTTTCATTCAATACCCTGGAATAAATGGTTTCTTTTTTACCTATAGTAATGCTTTCGCTATTTTGAGCATTTACAAAAAAGCTGAGCAGTAATAAAAGGGACGATATAAATATTGTTTTCATAAATTAGTTTTGAGTTTCTTCAACGTATTCCAGAATATCAGAAGGCTGACAGTTTAGTACCTTACAAATAGCTTCTAAAGTGCTAAAGCGTATGGCTTTCGCTTTTCCCGTTTTTAAGATGGAAAGGTTAGAAAGTGTTAGTCCAACTTTTTCTGATAGCTCATTAAGCGACATTTTTCGCTTAGCCATCATTACATCTAAGTTTACAATGATTGGCATAGCTTAAACCGTTAAATCGTTTTCGTTTTGAAGATCTACTCCTTTTTTGAAAATAGTCGCAATAATATAGATTACAGCGCCCATAAAAATAAATGCCTGGCTGTCTGTCCAAAATTGGTTTAAGTTGTCGGTGACAAAACCATGATGCATTAAATTTTTAGCTAACTGCCTGGCGATGTATCCTAACAGCCCAATTGAAAGGGTGTAATAACTAATTTGTGAAATTTGGCTAGAAACAAAAGTGTTGAACGGTTTTGATAAATCCATTTTGTGCATTAGTCTGATAACTATGTAAAATAGGCAAGCTTTTAAAATTGAAATGAAGAGAATAAAGCTATAGATACCGAAAAAAGCCCATTTACTATCTTTATAGATTTCAAATAAGTCTAATTTTTGATAAAGATTTCGGACATATTCAGGCTTATACAGACTGAAAAAGAAATTTACTATCAAGCCACCGGCTTCAATACACAAGCCGACAAAGATGACCCAAGCCACAATATATAAGGCCCAAAATATGAAGTTGTTTGTTTTTGTCATGATTGATAAATTTTGAATTGACACCGCAAACATAATAAATATTTATTGATAAACAACTAATATATGCCTTTAATCAAAAAATATTTTTCGAGCCCTTAAAAGATTTCTGATAAGTTGTTGATTATTAAGATTTGTCATTGAGTGTATAAGGCCAAACATGAAGGTTAGTTTTGTTTGAGATATAATTTATCGGAGTTTCGGTGTCTTTTTACAATTCCGCTAACTGTTCTGACACAACCAGATCCGTTTGTATATTTGCTTTCTTTTCTGCGCAGCAGGCGGTCAATAATGCAGTCGTCAACACCAAGAATATTGCTCTTTTAAAAATAGTCGTTTGATTTATTTTTTATTCCTTGTTACTCTTCTCCATAAAACAAGCCCAAAAACTACCATCGCAATTTGAGCCATTGCCCAAAAACAAAGTACTAAAATCAGGCACTGCTTTAGGGGCAAAATCCATGTAATGGTGCTTATATAATATGGCGAAACTGTAACCCTCATACAGGTCGGTATCATTCACCCGTACAGAAAGTTTACCGGTACTGGTTTCTATGGCTGGCGGATACTCATGCCATGCTGCTCATTGTTATAGTTAACCATTATAACGCCCGGTAATTTATTAATTACTTCGCAGATGGCTGTAGCTTTGGTTTCATCCAATACTTTTGCTGAAATTTTGCTGATGGCAATGGGCGCTTCTGTTCTCAATGAGGCCGCCCTGTTAGCGGCAACTACAATTTCCTGAAGATTGGTTTGGTTGATCTGCAAAGCGATGGCATTACCTGTATTTGGTGCTAACTCAATTTCTTTGGTTTGGTATCCAGGCGCTTTATTTTCACGAATATTTTTCCAGTGATACCGGCCATTTGAAATGTGCCCTTGTTACCGGTGGGTATCGTGGCTTTTCTATTTTCGTTTTCTATAATGGCCCCGGTGATGGGTTCTTTCGTAATTACATCATAGAGTTTGCCGGTAATGTGTTGGGCAAAAGAGCCCGCTACCAGCATAGTGAACAGTAGTGTGGGAAATATTTTTCTTATAATTAGTTGAATTTTTAACACCGGTATCTGCCGGTTTAATTAAAACTTTCTTTCGTGTTGTTAGGCTTGTAAAAACAAGGAGCTACTTTACCGGAAGCAGCGGGCACGGTATCCTTTGCCCGGCAACGGGATAATACAAAGACGGATATTTCAGCCCACCACGATAACAGCATGGCTATTAAAAACCGGGTATTTTTGTAGTGTACAAATAGCTAACGCCTCACTCGTTTTGTAATACTGTACAATACAAAACCGGTAATGATTGAAATGATTTGTTACTTAAAAAAAGGAAGAATCTAAATCTGTGGTGGATGTAAGAAAGGATAGGGGATATTTGAGAGCGGGTAATTTTTTTCAATCGTATTTAATTTGGAAACAATAAAAATGGCTAAGTCAAAACTGTACAAAAATGTATAGGAAGAAAGTATCTCCAACTTTTTTTTCTCAAATTTCCTTTCGGGCATTTGCTGGTCCTTCTTCTGTTCTTCCTGTAGTTTTTTCATCACCTGGTTTTACCATTACAGTGCATTTTAGGCCTGGCAATATTCTCGCAGTTTTTTGCAAAGGCAGCAGTATTGACAAAATAATCAAGCATAACAAAGCCGTTGCTAAAGGTTTGAACCACAAACGCTGTCAGTAAAATGAGGGCAGTTGATTGCTTAAACATTGACGCAAAGATAAAAGGAGATAACAATCATATTATGATGCCAGACATAAACATGCCTGGTTTTTAATGTGGCCTTGTAATTTATTACCAGCTTTCTGTATCTTCAAAGCATGGCAGAAAAACCAAAACTGAATCTCTTTGACTTTACCATGATTGTGGTGAGCCTGGTAATAGGTATGGGCATATTCAGGACCCCGGCAAATGTTGCAGCAGCCTCACCCACCCCCTTTCTTTTTTTTGCAGCCTGGATCGCCGGCGGATTAGTGGCGCTTTGCGGGGCGCTTACCTATGCGGAAATTGGTAGCCGGTTCCCGGTAGCAGGAGGCTACTATAAAATATTTTCGTATGCTTATCACCCTTCCATTGCCTTTGCAGTGAACTGTATTATTTTAATATCCAATGCCGCTTCACTGGCCGGCGTGGCATTGATCGGTGCAGAATATATTACCAAGGTAATTTTGCCACACACGCAGGAAGTGGCCACTACTCAAATCATCATCGCCATTGTATCTATATTGATCTTCTACGGTGTAAACTTAATGGGGTTAAAGATGAGCGCCAGGGCACAAAACATTTTAACCATTATTAAAATTTCAATGGTGCTGCTATTGATAGCCCCCTTGTTTTTCTCATCACAGGATTTAATGGTAAGCCCGCTGGCTACTCCAACTGCCCATTTAACTATTCAGGAATACCTTAAATCGTTCGGCATTGGCCTTGTTGCAGTATCATTTACGTATGGTGGTTACCAGCAAACGATCAACTTTGGCGGCGAAGTGAAAGATGCGCCTAAAAATATTCCCCGGGGCATCTTCATCGGTATTTTTATCATCATTGCGCTATACCTTACAATCAACTATGCCTACTACAAAGTAATTGGGTTTGAGCAATTGAAAAACGCCAAGGGGATCGCCGCTATCATGGCCAGTCATGTTTTTGGTGAAGCCGCCGGAAATATATTATCCGTCTTTTTATTCTTGTCCGTACTGGCTTATGTAAATGTATTGCTCATGAGCAACCCAAGGGTAATGCAGGCCATGAGCGAGGATGGGATTTTGCCTGCATCGTTTAAGAAAAGAACGATAAAAACGGACGTATTGCTTACCTCGCTCAGTGTTTTTGCTTCCATCTGTTGCCTGATTGTTTTTTACGCGGAAACTTTTGACGAGATATTGAGTTTCACTATTTTCCTGGATTGCTTTGGTATGGTACTTTCCGCAGCCACCATTTTTGTATTAAGAAAAAGAACACGACACCTGGACGGCACCGGTATTTACAAAATGAAATTGTACCCCCTGATGCCTTCCGTCTTTATACTTGCTTATTGCTTTGTAGCCATCAGTATTTTTATTGACAAGCCTTCCACCGCCTTAACCGGTTTAGCGATACTGGCTGCCTTTATAGCGGTTTATTTTATTGTAAAATCATTTGCTAAAAAATAATCACATGGATATTTCTTACATCATCAACGAACTGGCAGAAGACAGGGCTAACTATTTTAATGCCATTGCTCCACCTATTATACAAAGCAGCAATTTCGCCTTTAAAACGGTGGATGAAATGCGTCATGCATTTGCTGATGAATACTCCACCTATTTATACAGCAGGGGCTTAAATCCGACTGTTGATATCCTGCGAAAAAAATTAGCCGCATTGGATAATGCCGAAGACTGCCTGGTGTTTAACAGCGGGGCTGCCGCCATCTTTGCTGCTGTATTGGCCAATGTAAAATCAGGCGATCATATTGTATCGGAAAAAAAACCATATACCTGGGCGCAAAAAATGTTCAATGAAATCTTACCGCGTTTTGGTGTTACTACTTCGTATGTGGATGGGCGTGACATTGAAAATTTTGAACGGGCCATCTTTCCTAACACAACCGTTATTTACCTGGAAAGCCCTAATAGCTGGGACTATGCCATCCAGGATTTAAAGGCTGTGGCAGAACTGGCGAAGGCGGAAAACATCGTTACCATTATTGATAACAGTTATTGTACGCCCCTCTATCAAAAGCCCCTTGATTTCGGAATTGATCTTACCCTCCAATCGGCCACAAAATATATCGGCGGGCACAGCGATACAGTAGCCGGCGTATTGTGCGGTAGCAGGGAAATGATTGAACGAATCTTCAATAGCGAATATATGAATATCGGGAGTGGCATTTCTCCCTTTAATGCCTGGCTTCTGATACGTGGTTTGCGAACTTTACCCATGCGGCTCGAACGAATTACACAAACAACACAACAGGTAGTAAACTTCCTGAAGGAGCATGAAAAGGTGGAGTCCGTTATCTTTCCTTTTGATGAAGACTTTCCCCAGTATCAACTGGCAAAGCAACAAATGCAGGGTGCATGTGGATTACTTACTTTTATCATCAAAGCCGATACGCTGGAACAGGTGGAAAAATTCTGTAACAGCCTGCAACATATATTGATGGCGGTAAGCTGGGGTGGCCATGAAAGCCTGATTATACCAAGATGCGCTGGAATTGCGGCGGCTAATTTTAATCCGCTGCTTAAAGAACATCGGATGATCCGGTTATACGTGGGTTTAGAGGAGGTTGAATATATTATTAAAGATCTGGAACAGGCGTTTGAAAAAGTGGAAAGCAATATATGAAAAGCAAAGCGCCTGCAAGTGTGAGCCAACCCAATTACAATGATATTGAAACCGGCAAAACATTGATAAATACCAAAGCGTCGAAAAAGCCGGCTCAGTTTTATGGCGTTGAAAAAAATGTTTTTTTAAACAAAAAATTACCTTCACTAAAAACTCCGCTTACAGAGCTAAAAAAGCGATCCATATTAGAGAGAAAGAGGATAGTTCAAAAAAAGAATTGTTGCAGCGAATGTTAAAAAGGGTTGACAGATTATTGATCTTTTTGAAAATAAAAAAGGAGCAACTGATAATTGAACGTAATCAATCATCCGCGGTATTTAAGAAGTTTTAACCGGTTAATTCTTCTATTTACAATGTTGGCATTTCTTTGTTTTCAACGGGCAGTACCCATGCATAAGAAAAACAAAATAATATATTTACCGGATTATAAATTATAAATCCCTTGTAGCGGCAAATCTACCCCGAGGGTTTTCAGCGGTACAGAATCTTCAGGCTTATTGTAAATGGAAGATTGCCACTCGCCATTATCGTCTTTACTAAAGCAATTGATATACATAAACTCAGGTTCGGCCAGCAGGTAATATTCCAGCGTAGCGATTTTCTGGTACTGCATAAATTTATCAATCGTATCATATTTCCTTGTACTATCACTCAATACTTCTATAATCAATACGGGAAATTGTTTGATGTATTTATTTAGCAAATCTGCCTCGTGATTGGTGATAAAAACATCGGGATAAGTGTAATATTCTTCGTTCTGTATTTTCACTTTTACACTTTCCATGTAAACTTTATAATCTTTACCGGATAAATGTGTTTTAAGGAGGAAGGTTAAATTGTAGCATATTTCATTGTGTAAATCGCTTGCACCTGACATATCATATAATTGACCGTTAATAAATTCATGTCTTATATCGCTGCTTTCATCCAATTGGACGTATTCCTCCAAAGTGTAAATCTTATCATCAATTGCATGTATCATAAAATTGCATTTACTCAAATTTACAATTTTATCTTTCAAAATCAAACGCCGCTGTTTGGCGGCAGATTATTTAATTATTCATCTACTTCCGACCAGATAAGTGTGGTGGTCTGTTATTAACCTGCCGGTTATTTGTCAAAAATTAATCCACCCAGTAATTTGTTCAGGCCATTAAAATCAAAACCGCTTACGGCTCATCCGCTCATTCCTACACTTACCTGAAGACAGCTTGTTTTTCGTATTGTAAATTCCTCTTATTTACCCACTTCAACTTTTGCCGGATTTATTTACCGTTTATAAAAATGGTTGAACTGCTTTCCAACCGGATGTTATATTTTTGTTGTATGCGCTACATTATTCTTATCCTACTTCCATTTATAGTATTGCACAAAAATGTAAACGCCCAGGAGAAATGGGATTTACGGAAAATTGTGGACTATGCTACCACCAATAATATTACCGTTAAGCAGGCAGAAGTACAGGCGGCTATTTCCGGTCTTACTTTTAACCAGAGCAGGCTTAGTCAATATCCCTCAGCCAGTTTTAGTGGAAATACCGGTTATAACAGTGGCCGCAACCAGGATCCAACCTCCTTTAACCTGATTACCCAGAGTTATGTAAGCTCCGGGGTTCAACTGCAAACCAGCGCTCAAATTTTTAACTGGTATAGCAGAAAAAACACTATCCTGGCCAACCAGTGGGACTTTGAGGCCGCCAAAGCAAGTGCCGACAAATTAAAGAATGATATTGCGTTAACCGTAGCCAACGGGTACCTGCAGATTTTGCTGGCTAAAGAACAGGAAAAAATTGCGCAGGTTCAATTACAACAAACACAGGCACAGTTAAGCTATACCCGGAAATTAGTAGATGCCGGTTCCTTACCCGAATTAAATGCTGCTGAACTGGAGGCCCAGGAAGCAAGGGACAGCGCCAGTTATATCAGCGCCAAAGGAAACGTAGTGCAGGCAACACTGGTACTTAAATCGAATATGAATATGGATGCAGCTACTCCGTTTGAAGTAACCGTGCCGCCTGTAGAATTAATACCCATTGAAAATATTGCAGATCTGCAGCCAGATGCAGTGTACGCCCTGGCAATTGTAAATTTGCCACAGCAAAGGGTAAATAATTTTAAATTGAAAGCGGCACAAAAATCTGCTGAGGCAGCTAAAGGGTTCATGTATCCTACCCTTTCCGCCTTTGGCAACCTTGGCAGCGGGTTTAACAGCAGGGCCAGCGAAATAACCGGCGCACAGCAAATCATTGCTCCCATCGGAAAAGTAAGTGTAAACGGAACAGATTATTCCGTATTCCCCAACCAGCCATTTACAAATTACAGCTATGGTAAAACTGCTTATTTCAGGCAATTAAATCAAAATTTCAGGCAATCGGCAGGCCTCAGTCTTAGCGTACCCATTTTTAACGGTACACAACTGCGTACCAACTGGCAACGCAGTAAATTACTGATCTCGAATGCCGAACTTCAAAAAGAAGCAGACAACCAAAAAATAAAACAGGACATTTACCAGGCTTATAATGCCGCTACCGTAGCATTGGAAAAATTTAATTCAAGTGAAAAGAGTGTGGCAGCTTCCCAACGAACCTACGACTTTGCTCAAAAACGGTATGAAGTGGGTATGTTGGGCACATTTGAATTAATCACGAACCAGAACAATTTGTTCAGGGCCAAACTGGAAAATGTATTAAACCGGTTTGATTATGTTTTTAAAATGAAAGTGCTGGAATTTTACAGGGGACAGGGATTGAAGTTGTAAAGGCCTCACCTAACCCCTCCGAAAGAGGGGAATAAGAAAGAGTAAAATGATTTGATCCGCTTTTCTGAAACCGGGATAGCATTTAATTTAAAGCGTGGGTAAATTGAAATTACGGGTGTGAGATTGAGTACATAATATGCTGATTAATTTGGAATGGGTACCATCGTCCTATTTCTTGTATAAATAACATTAAAAGTATTCCGTACAAGTGAGCCGATAGATATCGGCTGAATAAAGATTACATGTTGGTAATAAAAAACTTATCGACACAAACAACAAACAACTAACATGAGTAAAACTGTTAAATGGATTTTAATCGGGCTGGTAATTTTAGTGGTAACACTGGGTGTATTAAAAGCGGCCGGTGTATTTGGTGAGAAAGAGGGCACCAAGGTAACTGCTGAAAAGGCGCAGAAACGCACCATCATTGAAATAGTAAATGCCAGCGGCAAAATATACCCTGAGATTGAAGTAAAAGTAAGCCCCGACATTAGTGGGGAGATTACAGAGCTAACCGTACAGGAAGGTGACAGTGTAAAAAAAGGCCAGATTGTGGCCAGGATATATGCTGACATTTATAGCATCCAGGCCAACCAGGCTGCAAGTGGCGTGGCACAAAGCCAGGCCCAGGTTGCTAACTCGCAGGCGGCATTAGACGCATTGAAAGCGCAACTGGACCAGGCACAAAAAACATTCAACATGCAAAAGCAGTTGTTTGATGACAAAGTGATCAGCCGCAATGAATTTAATATTGCCGACGCAAACTACAGAAGTGCCCAGGCCAATTACAATGCTGCAAAGCAGGGGATTCGGGGCGGACAGGCGGCAGTACAAAGTGCGCAGGCAAGCCTTGCCAAAGCGAATAAAGATTTAAGTCGTACCGCTGTTATAGCGCCCATGAATGGCGTTGTAAGCCTCCTGAGTGTTAAAAAGGGAGAGCGGGTAGTTGGGAGCAATATGATGGCTGGTACTGAAATGCTACGTATTGCAGATATGGCAAAAATTGAAATCCGGGTGGATGTAAGCGAGAGTGATATTCCAAAAGTACATTTAGGTGATAGCGCCATCGTAACAGTGGATGCGTACAGCGACCGGAAATTTAAAGGGCTTGTAACACAGATTGCAAGCAGTAACAATGGTGCCGCCTCGCAGGCAGCATTGGCCAATACCAGTACCGATGTTACCAATTATAAAGTGTATATACGTTTATTGCCGGAGAGTTATACAGACCTGCTGGGAAGAGGAGCTTATCCTTTCAGACCAGGTATGAGTGCAAGTGCGGATATACAAACCAAAACGCATCTCAATGTATTGAGTGTACCCATCAATGCAGTTACCACCCGTGACATCAACGATACCAGTAATATCGTAAAAGATGCAGTGGATGATGCATTGGTAAAGCCAGCCATTAATGCAGATGACCTGGAAGTGGTGGTTTTTTTAGTAGATAAAACCGGCCTTGTATCAAAGGCGAAAGTAAAAACAGATATACAGGATATTAACTACATTGAAATAACCGAAGGGCTGAAAGAAGGCGACGAAGTGATTACGGGCCCTTATGATGTGGTAAGTAAATTATTAAAAGTAAAAGACAAGGTGAAAGTGGTGGACAAGAAAGACCTGTTTGAGAAGAAAAAAGATTAAAGGCAGCCCCGGCTCATTCCTTTGAAGGAATTTTCAGGGAGTGAGTTTCTCCTGCTCCATGTATTTTAAACAACTTTTCAGTAACTGAAAAGTTGTTTTTGTTTTATCCCAAACCCGTGAATTGAAAATTATAACTGAACGAGGTAATAAAACAGCAAAAAAGCAGTACATTTAATTACCCATTAAACTGCAGGTTCGATGATTTATAGTCTTCATCCCGGTCAGTTAGTCAACACTGCCAATTATCCTCATCAAGACCAGTTATAACTTTTTAAGTGATTCACACTCTTTCAATTTCATAAATTCAACAGGGATGAAACGAATTTTTACCATTTTGCACCTGGTGCTTTTTACCTGCCTGGTCAATAGTCATACGCTTGCTCAAAACTCATTGCTGGTGAACTTTGGCAGTTCCAACTGTTACAATGCGGATGCGCCTGTGTTTTCGCTCATTAAAAACCCTTTAAGCATTTCACCATCCTTATTGACCAACTGCGATCTTGCGGCGCAATTGCCGGATTTCTTTAACGTATTTATCGCCTACAATCCAAAGAACAATAAAATATATGTGGCCGATATCAGGAGTGGAACAGAAACAAAGATTTGGGTACTGGATATGGGCCTGCCCTCCAATATCGCCTGCCCGGTTATTCCGCTTTCACCCACTTATTCGTATAGTTACATTTCCAATAATTTTGAATTTGACAATAACGGTGATTTGTGGTCATTTTCAAATTACGATGTAACCACCGGACAATGTAATATGGACAAATTTGATGTAAATACCGGCCATGTAATCAATACAAGAATTTTGCAGTTTCCTGCGGGCAATTTTCCTACCAGCATCAATAGCGGCGATCTTACCATCTTACCCAATGGCCGTATGTTTGCCACGCTCGGCAGCTCACCATCCAGGCTGTACGAAATAAATAATTACAGCAGTACCACCACTAATGCAAGCGCCGCGTATTTACTAATAATGCCCAATAACTGTTATGGCATCGCCTACCTCAACGGCCAGTTAGAAGTAACCGGTATTGACTTTTCAGGCACCTGCTATTATTTTGATTATACCATTAGCACCAATACACTGGGCATTCAAAAACCATTTCAAATCGGCCAGGGGCCCATTGATAACTCGAGTTTAACACCTTCCGTGGGTGTTACCAAACAATTGGTGAATGCAAGCAAGATAAATAGCAATACTGCTAATCTTTCTTACGAAATATATGTAAAAAACATAGGGAATGTAATCATTAACGACATCAATATTACGGAGGATCTCGGTGCCGTATTTGGTGCTGCCAATGTTTCCAATGTGAGGATATCCTTTGTTGCAGGAGCCAATAACGGGGGATTTACATTAAACCCATCCTACAACGGAACCACTATCACCAACTTACTAAATACCGGACAAAATTTACCCAACCAAACACTCAGCAATACAGACTATTATTTTAAGGTATTGGTAAAATGCAGGGTTACTGATTTGAACGCAGCAACCATCTATTTGAATTCGGCTATTGGTACCGGCACCATTGGGAATAGTGGAAACGGTAGCCTGATCAACGTGGCCGACTCTTCCAACAACGGAACCGAAGCGGCCACAGATCCTAATAATAACGGCAATGCCGGCGAGGTTGGTGAAAATGTACCCACGCCTTTTAATTTTAGTACCCTTCCTGTTCGTTTTGTAAATGTGGCGGCCACCTTAAACAATAAAACCTCCGCAACGATAAATTGGGTAGTGGCAACACCAACCATTAATGCAGAAAAATTTGAAGTGGAATATAGTACTGATAGTAATAGCTGGATATCATTAACTGAAATAAAAATCACCCATTCCAACCAGGCAAATTACCAGTTTACTCATCAGCAAATTATCCCGGGTAATTTGTATTACCGGATTAAGCAGACAGACAATGATGGCTCGTATGTTTACAGCAGGATTGTATTGCTCCGCAATAAAGCAACCAATAACTATGTTATTTTCCCAAATCCTGCCAACAATTATATCCAGGTTTCGGCTTCTTATTATACCATTGGAAAAACGGATATTGAATTGTACGATGCCACCGGGAGAAAAATTTTATCCAAACAAATATTGTCATCTACTGAGGAAATCAATACAGCGCTTTTACCGGATGGTACTTATTTTTTAAAACTCGTACACAATGAAGAAGTGAAGATGCATAAGGTATTGGTGGTGCATTAATGCAAGAGCAATCTGCCCTCGTCCCCGCCGCGGCGGAGAGTTATTTGAAAATCCTGTTTTTGGGTTATATTTTTAAGTGCCCGGACTGATTGTGATTTGTCAGGAAATTTTGGGCCGAACATTGGTTTTTCATGGCCGCATCGTTGCAGCCTGTCCGCCGCGGCGAATCGCACAATTGTACTGCATACCATTGTGAAACTCCCTTGAATTAATGTTACTGCTTTTTATCGAAGGGTGATTTTTTTGTCATGGTTCAAACTTCCAACTCTTTCCATAATCCGGTCAGACGGGGACCGTCAGACCGGATTATGGAAAGAGTGCTTCAGCCACTGCTACACTTTCGGGCTTTCCTACATCTACCAATTTATCACCGGTATGATCATAGCCTAAGATCAGGTGATCTTTTGCAAGATCGAGGTAAGGTTCTGTGAGCGAGAATTTACCCTGTTGACGTACAAGGGAAAATATTTCCGGCTGAAATACTACCACACAACTGTAGGCTTTTTGTATCAACGCTTTTGCGCTTTCCGGGTTTAGTAAGTGCGGCCCTTTTTCTTCGCCAGTTTGAATATTTCGCCAGCCGCAGAGCCGGTTGTTTGTATCAAATAAAAAATAGCGGGAGGTTGTTCTGTTGGTTACACCAAAAGAGATTAATGGTTTATTTTGACGGTGAAACGCAATCAGTTGATCCAAATTCAGATCAGTAAGTATATCCACATTCAGGGTAATAAATGGTTCATCTCCCTCCAGCAATGCCCTTGCTTTTACGAGGCCGCCGCCGGTTTCCAGCACTTCATCCCTTTCATCACTGATCATTATATTGCTTCCCCAGCCGTTGTTTTCTTTTACCGCTTCAATTACCTGGTCTGCAAAATGGTGAACGTTTACCACCACATCGGTGATGCCGTATTGTCGCAAATATTCAATATTACGTTGCAATAAAGATTTACCATTTACCATTGCCAACGCCTTGGGATGAGCATCCGTCCATGGTTTAAAACGAGAGCCGAGGCCTGCGGAGAAAATCATTGCTTTCATTACGCGTCGCCCCCTCGCCCCTGAAGGGGAGCTTTGGACTCTAATACTTTGACGGTCTGTTATTTCCTTTTTCAGTTTTTCCAATAAAATTTCAGGTGTTTTTATCACTTCGTCATTTGTGAATCTAATTACTGTAAGTCCAAAGGACTCTATATGAGCCTGGCGCTCATTGTCATTTATTTTAACTTCCTGCTTGTTGTGTATGCTACCATCTATCTCTATAACCAATCTCAATGAATGACAGTAAAAGTCTGCTATATAATTTGCCAGAGGGTGTTGTCTCCTGAACTTTACTCCAAGCCTATTTCCAGCTAAATAACCCCAGATTATAAGTTCGGCATGAGTTGGGAATTTCCTGAGTTCTTCTGCCCGTCTGAAAATTACTGTAGAAGCTCCATAATGCATATCCTTATAGTCCTTCATATCAATCAATTTACCCTATTGTAAAAACTATTTCGAATCTAAGGCTAAGCCCCTTCAGGGGTTTGGGGCTTCCTCTTCCAGTTTTCCGTATTGTTATGACTTAAATTAATTTTCACCTTAAACTTATTTCTTAAATGTCTTGCTATTGCTTCTGCAGCGTACACACTGCGGTGCTGGCCGCCCGTACAACCAAAATTAATTACCAGGCTTTCAAAACCACGTTTGATATAGTCTTCCACCGAAATATCAATAATGCTATATACACTATTGAGAAACTCCGGCATCTTGGTTTGCTGTTCCAAAAAATCCTTTACCGGTTTATCCAGGCCAGATAAGTGTTTATACTCATCAAACCTTCCTGGGTTAAGTATGCCCCGCATGTCGAATACAAAACCTCCACCGTTTTTTGTTTCATCCGCCGGGTACCCTGTTTTGATAAAGGAGAAACTATTGATTGTTACTACCAATGGGGTTTCATCTGTTGCCTGTACGGGTGTAAATTCCGCTACCACTTTATCGCTGATGCAAAGCTCCAATACCTTTTTAAATTCAGGAACTGCAATACCAACACCGTGGTTGTTGATAAACCATTTTAAGTTTTGCAATGCCAACGGGATACTGGTTAAAAAATGGGCCTTTCTTTCAAACAAACCGCGAAACCCATAAGCACCCAACACCTGCAATAAACGGATCAGCACGTATCCGTTAAACTGGCTCCGAAACACATCGCGGTCTACGGATTCATCTACTATAGCTTCAAAAGAATTAATATAATCTTCTAATAGGTTGTGCTTCCAGTCATCGGGTAAATTGGCTTTCGCCTGCCAGAGTAAGGAGGCCACATCATATTGAGGCGCACCTTTCATGCCGCCCTGGTAATCTATAAAATGAACAGTGTCATCCGGCGCAATCATAATATTCCGGCTCTGAAAATCACGGAACATAAAAAATTTATACTCAGTATGAGAAAGATAATTACTCAATGCTTCAAAATCATCAATCAGTTTTTGCTTATCGTAAGGCTTGCGCAAAGCATCCAGGAAATAATATTTAAAGTACAATAAGTCGGCCATGATGGCCTGTTTTCCGAAGGAAGCATTGGTAAGGCATTTTTTATAATTCAATTCCCCATGACCTTTTACCTGCAACTGTGCCAGTTCCTGCAAACTCTTTTTATATAGATCATATACATAATCGGTATAACCGTTTTCCTCCAGTTTGTTCAATAATGAAACATCGCCAAAGTCCTGCTGCAGGTAAATTTCCCTATCCTGGCTGATGAAAAATATTTCCGGAGTGGCTAGCTTCTTCTTAAAAAAGTGCTGGGAAAAATAAATGAAAGATTCATTTTCTTTTATGTTGGCACCATGTGTAGCGATAACGGTTCTATCCGCTGTATGAATACGAAAATAATGACGTTCACTTCCGGCCTGTGGTAATTTATCAATTCCAGTGATTGTTTCATCACTATACTCTCCAAATACTTTTTTTATCTCATCTATCTCTACCTGCATATAATTTTTTATAGGGCGTAAAAATAACGGATTTTATTTTGTGGGTGAAAAGCAGGTCATAATCACTTTCGGCCAATGTAATTTAGTATTCATTAATTTCAAACAAAGATGGCAGGATGCAAATTGAAATAATGGTCATTTCGTCTTTGATCCTGGCATCTTTGCGTAAAAAAATCATTCCCCTTCCAAACGCTCCTTTGATATTTAGAAGAGCACCTCTACTTCCGTGGATTACTCCCATCCCTGTCCGTACCGTCATGGGCGGACATTTGCACAATTTTGACATAAAATTTTATTGTTACTGATGACAATATAGGTAGAAATACAGTCCTTCATTTCGTTTCCGCGATTGTTTGCCGAGGTAAAAAGCTACTAATCCAGGTATCCTTCAATAGTAATCATTACCAGAATTGAATAAAATAAAAAATGTAAATTGCAGATAATAAAATTAATGACATGGCACGTATTGCAGGAATAGCAACAAAGAAAAATACAAAGGGCGAAATAACACATGTCACCATTAATGTGCAAAAACACAGAGAAATAATAACGCCAATGCTATATCAACTGGGCGTTTTAGATAAATCAACATTTAATGAAGAATGCGAAAATGCGATAGGCCTTGAAGATTTCAGAAAAAAAATGCATAGCAGAATAAATAAACTATGGAAAAAATAGTAATTCTGCCAGAATTAGAAAATAAATTATTCGACCTTATTTTCATATTACACGATAAAGAATACTTTGGATTTGTTGATAGTGCTATAGCTTATGTTGATAACATAGTAGATTTTATATACACCATACCAAGACTGCGCAGCAAAAGAACAAAGAATCCCAAATACGGCACTTACTATTGCAGCTATAAACCAAATCGTTCTACAACATGGTATATTTGTTTTGATTTTGAAGACAACATTTATCTTATAAAAAACATTACAAACAACCATACTAAAGATTATACACAAATAATATAAAGGATAGTCCATTGTTTTTTGTACGATCACTCTCCCATTACTTCATTTCTTCGTTTCTTAAACTTCCGTGGATCACTTCCATCCATCTGCACAATTTTGGGATAAAATTTACCTAATACGTCTACCAGGGTTTGCTGGCTTTTCATCACCTGCTCAATATCTTTATATGCAAAAGGCGCTTCATCCAATCCACCTCCAATCAATGTTACCCCAAATTCTTTCAACACTTTTTTTAATCCATCATGTGTAATATTAGCCAGGGCTTTGGTACGGCTCATTTTACGCCCTGCACCATGACTTGCTGAATTTAAAGAAGCCGCTTCGCCCTTGCCTTTTACAATAAAACCCGGTGCCGTCATACTGCCAGGAATAATACCCAGTACATCTTTAGCTGCGGGTGTTGCGCCTTTCCGATGTACAATAACTTCCTTCCCCCCGTACATTTCTTTCCATGCAAAATTGTGGTGATTTTCTATTGTGCTGATGGGTTGCTCACCAATTGCTTTGGCTATTTTTGCATGAATAGCATGGTGACAGGCACTCGCATAATCACCCGCCAGATTCATGGCCAGCCAGTATTCCATCCCTTCTTCTGTATCGAGGCTCATCCATGCCAGGTGTTTTGCTTCGTTGGGCAATACCGTTTTCTCCATGGCAATACGGGTATAGTGATTGGCAATATTGGCCCCCAGTCCGCGGCTTCCGCTATGGCTTAACAAACCAATATATTTGCCCACGGCCAAACCCATCGGATTGTTTGCATCGGTAATTTCCACTTCACCAAATTCTACAAAATGATTGCCACTTCCGGAAGAGCCCAACTGCCGGGCCGCCTTTGTTTGCAAGCCGTTTAAAAAAGCGATCTCCTTAAACTCTTTCCGGTCTATCACTTCATGCTCTGTTAATCCTCCGTGAATTGCATCAGTGCTAAAATCACGACCGGCACCAAACAATGTATGGGCAATTAATTCCCGTTTAAAAAAAGCTGCTTTTTTTTCCAGTTCAGTTGCCGACAGGTTAAAAATACTCAGGCACATTCTGCAACCAATGTCCACACCCACAGCGTATGGTATAATGGCATTGCTGGTTGCCAGCACACCGCCAATGGGTAAGCCATAGCCCTGGTGTGCATCGGGCATTAAAGCACCGGCAACCGATACCGGCAACCGGCAAGCGATCGCCATTTGCTGAATGGCACCATCTTCAATCTGGCCTGCGCCAAAAACACTATAGCCCGTGCCCACCTGGTTTAATGCAATCTCATTAATTTTCTCCTCCTTAGGTTCAATTAATTTTTCAGCAATTTTACCAAGGCCTTCATCCTGTAGATAATCCTCCGGCTTTGCCAATACGGCTTTTAGTATTTGCAAGGCAGCCTCTTCTGTATGATGTTTAAAGTGGGTACTCATAGTATGCATGGCCACACTCACCACCGGCCCCTCCGCATAGCCAATGGCACGGATTTGTTTCCCGGTTAATTTTAATTTGCTCATTTGTTTGTTGGTTGTATTATTGTGTTTTGTTGTTTTTAATTTTTGTAAATTGCAATAAATCATTTGTTATGGCTACAACAGTTATAAAACCGAAAAAAAGCGTTCGTGCCAAACGCAGGCCAAAGGCTAAGCCTATGACCAGGTTAGAAATGGTTCAAAAAATGCTGTCCGACCAGAAAATAATTGGCGAAGCCCTGCAAAAGGGTATTTCTTTAAAACAACTGGAAAAATCACATGGCTATCATTTTGCACGCCTATAATTTCTACCGGATTGACGACCTCACCTTTCTATTTACGACCAATGCTGGTGATGAGTACCAATGCTACTTCATTTCATACGCCGAATATTTTGTTTCACACCCTGATATAGCACCTAATTTCTTTTCTTTTAATCTAACGCTTGTATCCAACGAGGGCAAACAAGTCCGCAAGGGCACTGACAAAAGAATTTCAGACACTGTAATTACAATAGTCGGCGATTTCCTTGATTCACAAACCAACGCCGTTGTTTATGTTTGTGACAACTCCGATGGCAAGCAAGCCGCAAGGTCCAGAAAATTCCTAAGCTGGTTTGATTACTACGACCACCCTTCCAGTAAGATAATTCAGGTAACCAGTAATTTCACCGTTGGCGGATTATTCATTTATAGTTCATTACTTGTTCACAAGAAAAATAAACGGTTTACCGACCTGATACTTGCTTATCTTGAATTAACAAGGAATGATGACAAATAAAATCAGGCAAATTATTTTTACTGCGCTGGTATCTTTAATCCCATTGCTTTCATCGCCAGTAAAGCTTCTGCATTTCCCAGGGCATCGTTTACCGGGTTATGGTCGTGGGATGTTTTACGGAACAGCTTTTTCCATTCTGCATTCAGGCCGGTGTCCATCTTCATACCACAGTACAAATCGCCGATACGTCTTGCTGAAAACCCGAAAGGATTTTTGCCCATGTAGCTATGAAAATACCAGTTAATCCATTGCCAGTCGAATGCCGGGTTATCGCTGATAAAAATGGGCCTGCCTTTTGAATTTCCAGATAACCATTGTGCAAAGTCCTGCATTACTTTTTGTGGCTCCTCAAATGTTTCATGCTCCTGCCTGCTGATACCGCTTACGGCCAATGCTTCCGGAATCCATTCAACAGAGATGGGTTTGATTTTTCCATAAAAGGTTTTACTCAATGATGGCTCTACTACGACGGCGCCAAAGCAAACCATGGAATATTTGTGTGGAATGGGGCCGTCTGATTCAACATCTACTACTATGTAACTCATTGTTTTTGTTTTAAGATTTTAAAATAATTTTTTCCCGCTTATTTATCGCTCCCGCTTTCCTTTTCGTTTAAGTCAAAACATTCACTAATTTTCAATATTTTATAATTCCAATTTTCTTCTCTGCTTCTAAAAAGCTCAATAAAGATATTCCGTACAAGTGAGTGACACAACGATGCTAAATAGTAGCACTAAAGCTAAGTACAAAATATCTGAACCATGATTAATGCTGATTAAATTGATTTAACTGATTAATTCCATTTCAGGAAAATCAGCCAAATCATAAAAATCATGGTTCAGAGAATTTATTTTTGCGGCACAAATATCTGCTTCAACTGTTCCACCAATGCTCCATTGCCACTCACACTGATGTTGCTGATTTTGTCGGCTATCTTTTCCACATATTCCATCTCCTTCAATTTCCACAACATCTGGTTGTCTTCCATCAGTTTGGCAGTATTCAGCAAGCTACGGGTGCTGGCGGTTTCTTCCCGCCGCATGATGCTGTTGGCCTGCGCATTCTTTTCTGCCACCAGCACTTTGTTCATGATGTCTTTTACATCGCCTGGCAAAATAATATCCCGGATACCAAAACCATTTACTGCCACACCCAAACTTTCAGCAGTGTTTTTTACTGCCGCCAATATGAATGGTGCGATGGTTTCCTTTTTATCCAGCAACTCATCAAAACCAAAACCTGCCACGTACTCCCGCAAGGCAAACTGAAATGCCACATACAACTGCCGTTCATACTCCTTGTTTTGCAACAAGGCCTTTTCCATGTCGGCCACCTTGTATTGTGCATAGGCGTTGATACGCAGTGCTGCCTTATCTTTGGTCAATATCTCCTGGCCATTGATTTCAATTTGCTGCATACGGGTATCTGTTTTTCCCACTACTACAGTAATACTGTTCTTCCACCAGTGGTATACACCTCCTGCCAACATTTGCACATACTTTCCATCTACAAACAGTACTGCCTTTTCGTAGTTTTCTACCAAATAGGTACGCACATAAGGCGCAACCAGTTTATTTTGCAAGGTTGCTATGCTAATGTTTTCAGTGATCTCCAGCTTGCTGATATCGGCAGTTACAAACTCATAGTTTACAATGCCTTTCCAGTAAGTATACCGGCCAGGGTTTAATACGCTTTTCAACAACCCGTTTTCGTATTGCAGCACAATCTCGTTATCTTTTACATCAACCACCAGCAAGGCACTTGCCAGTGCAGCATCCTGCAATAAAATATTCAATTCTACCGGCGCAATAAATGGCTTGGTTACATCATACACCATAACAGTCTCTCCAAACCAAAAAAAGTAGTTTCCTTCCTTCAACATTTTTTTGTACGCCCCGTTTTTAAATACCAGCGCTACCTGGTAGGCGTTAACTTTTACATTTTTCATTTTGTTTCTATTTAGCCCGCAGATTTCGCTGATGGCGCTGTTTAAATTTTGTTTTAATAAAGTTGAAATTGCCTGCCATTCTGTAATCACGGAAATGATGGTTTCCAGGTTTAACCTGGCAGTTTGTTTATTATTATTTACCCGGCGTGCCAGGTAATGCTTAAATAAACGAAGTGCCACTTGCTACCTGCAAATGTTATCCTTTGCAAGTGTTTACTGAATTTGCTTTGCTGTAAAAGTGTTACCACTTTCACAAACAGCAGGCAGGCAATTTCTACTTCAATTGATCACCATTTTTTTAGAAGCGGTGTACTTCCTTCATCGAAGCATCCCTGGTGCTTTGCCTATCCACTTGGCTATCTACTGTTAAGGTAGAGTTGGATTCGAACCAACGTTGAAGTCTACTGCTCTAACCAACTGAGCTATCCCAATTTTGTCGGGAAGGGGAATCGAACCCCTGACCTGTAGGTTATGGCGGATATTGCGCTATTGCCGCAACAGCATACAGATAGTTACTACGTCTGCACTATGGTGCTATTTAAACACACATCCGGTTTGCTGATAACAGGCATGTATCCGTCTTGCCGTTAAGCAAGCTTTTACCCTGTTCCCTGGTCGGAAACAAGAGATAATATTCTAAAGAATTAATTTCTCATCCTGGCAGGTTCTTCGGGTGTTGCATTTTAGCGATGGTCTTTACCCATCGCTATTGTATCCCGCCCTTTAAGGGCTTAAAAATGCAGGTGTTTGAACTTATAAAGACTACCATCTTTTAAAACGTACTACTCATACTTCAATAAAAACTCCGGGCTGATGGCTTTAAACGATACCCTTCCAATCAGATCGACTTTTTCAATCAACGGCCTTATTACTATCCCTTCTCTTTCCACATTGTACAAAACAGATTTACCGATGGATTTATTCACCAGCTCTTCTATTGAATTGGATAGAACATAGTTGCTTTCCAAAACCGGAACAGCTTTAAGGTTTAACTGATCGATTATCCTCATAAAGTCATTGAATGCAAAAAAACGGTAAGCATCAATGTCAAACACTGAAAAGAAGAAAACCTGCTGGCCCTTCAACCGGTATTTATTGCCCTGTACACCTTCACCAATTATTTCGCCCTGTAATGCGTAGTTACCCTTTAATGCAAGCAGCTTTTCTTCTATCTCCAGGTCCCTTGATAATTTCCACAGAGTGTTGTCCGGCGTTTCAATTAGTTCCAGGTTTCTGCTGCACACACCAAACACACCATCCTTCATAAAATAGGTTACAGAACTACCATCTAACTTTTCTGCTACATAACAGGACTCGCCTTTCAATTTATCCAATAACTCCTGCAATAGCTGCACCCTTGTTTCATCCGTTTTTGGAACAAAGGATGGGAAGCCACCCTTCATAATTCCGGATAAAGATGCAGGAATTGGCGGTTCATATTTTTCGATTCCCAATATTGCTGTTACATTCAGCCCTTCTTCAATGGATATATCCCAAGGCAGTATCGAAAGCGGGAAACAAATCCCCTGGGAAATCTGTCCACGCAGCCGGATCGTTCTTACCCTCATTCCTCTCGGCTTCATAAATTCAAACGCCGGTTTATCCGGAAGCAAAGCATCTATCTCCACATATACACATAAATCACCCTCTTTAAATTCATCCTTTTTTACTACCAGTTGCCAGCCTAATACGGTTGCTCGTACAATGGCATCTGCACCAGGTATGGGTTCCAATTTTATTATCTTTTGTATGGATGCCAACTTTCTCATGATGTTCTTATTTTTAACTTAGTAATATCCCGTTTATCAGTTGTGTTTAAATTCCCTTTTTCCCGGGCCACCTAAAATTATAAATAATTAGCAGCCGCCAGCTCATTTCTCCTAAAACCAGTTACTTCAATCCGTTCAGACTTTTGCTCTTTTTCATGTTGGTTGATAATTTCCGCGATCGTCATGGGCTGATTGATGATAGTATCAAAATTAAAATGCTTTGATAAGCGTTGGGATTTATTAATTCCCAATTTTCCAAATTCATATTTGGCAATCAACCTTCCCTTTCGCATCAGTGCACTATCAACCAATGTAAGCGAACTATTGAAGGTGCAGATCAATTGTACATTTAAAAAATCGGCCAGCAACCCATCGGATATGTTCAACAGGTTTGATACTGAAGCATTGTTACTCAACTTCCTGTCCGTAAGCACATTTTCAGCATCTTCAATAATCAATACGCTATTAGGGTTGTTTACCAGTAATTGAATAAAATCCGGGTTCATAATATCACCTGCCAAACCTGGTGACACAAAAAGTATCCTCTTTTTAATTTTCCCAATCAGGTAGCGCAGGTAAGTTGTTTTGCCGGTGCCCGGTAAACCATGCAGCAGCACAATGCCTTTATCTTTATCTTTCCCCAATCTCCTGCATATAATGCTGTCCACTTCTTTAAAATCATCTTCATAAAATAAATTAAGGTCGAGCCTGGTCCGGTTTACTTCAAGCTGTTTAAGCTCCAGGCCATTGCTGCCACGGCTTATCAGGTTTATCTCAAGTGGCTTTCTGCGCTGCCTCTCCTTAAACACTTTTATTAAGCTGGTACATTCGTTGATAAATTCATCCTGCATGCCATTGTGATAAATTTCGCAGTAGTCTGTATCAAACTCCAATATGCTATTGTTATGCATTACCAGGTAGGTTTCATTAAAATCGTACCGTTTCAATTTCCTGTCGTAATACCTGTATTTGTGTACCGACTTTATTAAAGGTGCAAATTTCTCCTTAAGAACAGCAAATGCTTTTTCACCATCAATATTGCCAATATAATTGGCGCTGGGTATTTGGCCAAAGCAATACATGTAAAGCGATTTACCATACAGATATCCACTGTCAAAAATACTGGTGGCACTGATTAATTTTTGCTGATCTATATTTTCCATTTTATGCTTTTTTATCTTCCTACAAGTAGGGGCCTAAATTTAATTTCTCCTGTAATGCCCACGCCTGCATATATTTTCTTGCCTCGCCTGAAATAATTCTATTCGCTTTTCCTCTTGCCTGAACGATGCGTTGTGCAGCTACACTCACTTCGATCGTTGCCATAATTTCCAACAGTTCACCTTCTGAATATTTACGCATAGAAAATATTGCTGATCTTCCTTTTTCACAATAATAAGCATAAGATGCCACACAGTGCTTCATGGCCCTTCCTTCCTTTGCTAAACTCCTCGCTTCAATCAATTCCTCAATTACTACCATATCTAATTTCCTTACCGCCAAATACCCTTCAATGCCGCAAAGCGTCCAAACCTTGTTTGGTTTATTACCGGCATACCTGTTATGCCAGGTATCACTTTGCCGAAGCAATGACTGCAATGTTCGTCCCTTCAAATTATAGCTTTCATTTTCTCTTTTTGCTTCCCTTATATAATCAATCAACTCCGTTATCTTATTGTGATTGAACATAGCCGCGTTCACCAACAATTGAATAAAGGACTCCCAAAAATCCTCCTGCCCGTATGGCCGTGTACCTAACCATGAGTAAGCAATTCTCTCCGCCAGCCTGTCTTCCCCTTTCCATCCCTTTACCTGCGCCCATCTCAGCGCTCCCACAATTGAAAATTTTGCAGGTGCCTGTAAAAAATAATGCCTCATTTTTTGAGTAAAAGGAATCGGTATATCTTTTAACGCTTTAACGCTGCCTCCACCTCCGATATGTATCAACCATTGAATGTGCGGTGTTGACTTTGTTTCATAAAAACATACAAACAAAAAATCCGGTACCTGGTATGTACAAAACAGGTACTGAATTAATTCCTTTGCTTGTCCCATTGCCTGTTTTGAATGTGGCTTCCAGTTAAACAAATCGTTTCTCCAATGTGCTTTAAACAGCACTGCATTATAAACAACCTGTATATACTCTTCCCCGGTAACCAGTTCAGAGCGATCTGCCAGGTGAATCAATACATCCCTTAGCAGCCGCTTTCCGCCCGGTTTCTTTCTTGATAAAATATCTTCAAAACATTCATTTATTTTCCAAATTCTTCTGTCGGTAAAAGAGAAGCTCAAATCGTCACCCGCATACAATTGCGTTATGATTTCTTCAAAGCGTTTAAACCGTTTTCTTGAAAAACGTAAAGCCTGTTGAATCATTTCTTCTCTTTCCAGGGTTAATAACAAACCCTTTTGTCGTTCGCTTTTACTTTTCTTTGACATTGTTATAATCTTAATTGTTACAAAACAGAAAATACTTTTCCGCGTTTATTCAAAACTTTTCCGGCAAATTTCCTACTGTTACTTTTTTTCATTACCTGGTTATTACTTTTATACTGTTTTTAAAATCCCATTCAGAAGATTGCTCTTTTACTGCACTATTTTATTTGCACAGCTACTGCTGGCAAACGCATCCGGTTTTGCTTTAAACGCAAACCCCATTCCCATGATATAGCCCATCGCATCTTTCAGCGCATCATTGCTTTTAAAGTGAGGGTTGGTGTTAATATCCACATGTACTTCCATATCCACACTGTACCTGCTAAAAATTTTGCACAACGGAAAGGCCACATCAATACTCTTAGCCACTTCCACCAGCATCCTTTCTTTAATGCTCATTTTCTTTAAACTGGTTTCGTTATGGATATACATAAAACCTCCTTTCCCCTTCCTGATAAAAACAATTACGGTAGCAAATTCCGTTAGTTTACTTTTAACCTGGCTATCGGTGCCAATGCACACTTTTAGTTCGTGGCCCATTTCCACTTCTCTGATTATAGCGGCCCTCACTTCTTCTTCGATGGGCCGATGAATTTTTTCACCGCTAAATTTTCTCCATAGCTTTTCCATTGTTATATGTTTTGTCCCTCCCAATAAAGGGTTGTCTAAAAAATTTTTGTTACCAACGTTTGATCCCTGATTGAGCTACGGTGGCGACGCTCCATTCAAAATTTGTTTTTCAATTTTGCTTTTGCATGTTTGTTATCAGCACCAATACAAGGATTCGAACCCTGACAGATAGTATTGGAAGCTATCATGCTACCATTACATCATACTGGTATATGTGGACGAAACAGGAATTGAACCTGTACAACCGGTTCTTCAAACCGGCACTCTACCAATTGAGTTATTCGTCCTGTGTCAAACCTCACCCGTTTTAAAACCTGTAAGGTTTTTGCGGAGAGTGTAAGAATCGAACTTACCTGAGTGTTAACTCAACCATAGCTTAGCGGGCCAGTACATTACCTCTCTGTCAACTCTCCAAAAATATTTTCTGCGGAGAGAAGGAGATTCCCCGCCTGGACGGATGGGCAGGGAACTCCTGAGGCTTTTACACCCAGTCTGTTTTCAAGACAGCTTCCATGACCAGCCGGACTCTCTCCAAATTAACTTCACCCATTTTTCAGGTATTACCGCACTTATATTTGAGAATGAAAAAAGACTCGAACTTTTAACCAACCCGTTAACAACGGGGCGCTCTGCCATTGAGCTATTCATCCATCGTTGGCCCGGTGAGATTCGAACTCACAGCCCTCCGGTTAAAAGCCGGATACTCTGCCGTTGAGCTACGAGCCAATTTTTGTTGCGGCTACAAGATTCGAACTTGTATCTGAAGCTTATGAGACTTCTGAGTTAACCTTTACTCCAAACCACATTTTTAAAGATGGCTTAAGAAGATTCCCTGTCTGCCGACGCAATCAGGCAGGGAACTTCTATCCCTGCGTTCGTAGCACAGCATTCTTCCATTGAACTATAAAGCAATTGTTGTGCGACTTCCAGATTTGAACTGAAAACATCCACCCTATGTTTACCTATCAGAAAGAGAGGAGGATAAACGTGTTACCGGTTACACCAAGCCGCATTGCCTTAAATTCATTTTCATTATCAATTTTTTCAACCTGGTTGACTCCGGGACTCGAACCCTGTTCTCCACATTCACAGTGTGTTACTTTACCTGTTAAGCTAGAGCCAACATTGTTTTCATTCTGGGTTTGCGGTTCGTATGGGAATTGAACCCATTACAACAGATCGATCCGCCGCGGCGGGTTACCCGTTACACCAACGAACCAATCTAAAGTCTTACATATAGAAGGTAGGCCGATTCATTCCGCCGAACCTGGCGGAATATTCAAGCATTAGACTGCTATTTTCTTTCACCCCTTTAGGGGATGGGGGGTTTAAAAAGCTTCCCCGTTGCATCTCACGGGGAAAGCCTGCCCGGCTGCACCGTTCAGACGGGCTTCATTCCTCCTCCTGCATCTAATATCTTATCCTTTTTTTTATCCGGCTACAAGCTTCTGTCAGTAATGCCTGTATCAACCATATTACAATTAAGAATGTCATGCGCTTTTCATTTATTCCGGGCATAAAAAAAGCCCGGTCGTTTTTATTCGACCGGGCTTCGTTATAGAGAAAGGCATTATGCCTTCAACTGTTTACATCGCGGTCGTATGTCTGGATACAGATTTCCCATATTGCTATCAAAGCGTTTGCAAATAGCTTGCTTACTGCTAAACCAATGCATGGGTAACTGATGTATCGATATCGTTATCATATTTTTAATTGAATGAAAGTTGAAGGTTTAAATTTTTTGCATTAAAAAACCCCGATTTTTATTTCGGGGCTTCATTACTTAGTGTTGGTAAACTTTATGATTACGCACCCGAATAATCATCACCGAAAACCGTTACATCCGATATAGGACTAAACCAGTTTTTTGATTCGATATGTAAATTATTGCGTTGCATGATATTTATTTTTTGCGATGCAAAGATGAATTTATTTTTTC
Organism: Ferruginibacter sp.; assembly: GCA_031424955.1. Lineage (GTDB taxonomy): Bacteria > Bacteroidota > Bacteroidia > Chitinophagales > Chitinophagaceae > Ferruginibacter. The sequence goes on from JANPIJ010000048.1 coordinate 38,438, forward strand.
CAATTCACCAAATATTTTTTAACATTTTTTTTGCCCGACAGAAAAAACATCAATTACAACCTACTGGTAGCAATGCTTTCAGGTTATAAAATTATTTTCGCAATACTTATTATTACAAATTTACTACCTGCTGTTAGAATGGGTGCAAGTAATTCTTTTATACACTGGCATATATCTTATCAATAGCCGACTTGCCGTTTTTACAAATCATTTTTAACCTAACTGTAGCCGATCAAACTATTCGTTAAATTAGTTTTTGGCCTGGTATCGAAAACAGGTGAATTGACTTCAAATAAATTCAAAGTTGTACACAAATTGCGCACCCTATTTAATGATGCCTTCTTCTAAATTAAATTACGCTTTCAAAGAAAAAAATGAAAAAGAAAACGGCCTCCAAAAAACATGCTCCAATAAAAATAAGGGTCTCGCATGCACGTAAACCGCTTGATATGACTAATGTGGAGTGGCAGATTATTTTACGCCGACAAATTGCAGAAGATGAAAATTTCAACATCCAAAAAATTAGTGAAGGAGTGGTTTTTGCTGATTACAAAGTTGAAAATACTAAAACCTTCTCTACGTACAAGGTTGCGCTACGAAGTGCAGATAATTCACTTAACTTTTGTAGTTGCCCCGATTTTAAAACCAACCAGCTCGGTACCTGCAAACACATTGAAGGGGTTTTGCTAAAGATAAAATCCAAACCAGCGTTAAAGAAACAATTAGCGATTCCCTATACTCCGCCATACACATCCGTTTATCTTGATTACAGGGGTGAAAGAAAAGTAAAGTTGCGCATTGGCACAGAAGAATCGGATAAATACAAGCGGCTAACCAAAGGCTTTTTCAACAACAACATGGTTTTACTTGAAACGGCCTATTTGAAGTTTGAAATTTTTCTGCAAAAAGCGCATAAGCTTCATCCCGAATTCAGGTGCTATGAAGACGCACTTGAATTCATCATACAGGAACGCAACAGCCAGCACCGTAAACAAATCGTTGCACAAAAGCAAACCGCCCTATTT
>JANPIJ010000049.1:0-31583 GCA_031424955.1 Ferruginibacter sp.
CGTCCTGCGGTCTGTTATCGACACCGCTATCAAATCTGGCCAAAATGCCCTCAATGCTTTGTACTCAATCGCTGCTTTTAGTGGGGGTGAATAGTTACTTGGATTTTATACAATAAAATAATTATCACTACGAATGGAAAATATAATCCGGATTTTATAAAAGCAACCGGAGATTAAAAATATTTCTGCAATTCAGTATTCATTTAGCCTGTTTTGACGCCCTGGTATTGATGAACCCTGCTATGAAATCAATAACTATTATACTGTTATACCGCGGGCCGGATAATGTTATGCAGCAGGCGCAGGCCGCGGCAAGTGCCTAAAAAGCGATCACTTTCAATTGTTGAACCGGCCGACGCGGCATACATAAAAACCAATCAAAACAGGAATACCGGTTTTATAAAAAATAACACTGCCCATTCTTATGCTGTTGGAAGTAGACGGAGCAATGATGAATTCTGCATACAGTCGTATGACGGCCCCAATGGATACTTCTTCATTTCAACCGTTCTTTAATATCCAGCCGGTATTTCCTGGCAAAATCTTTCGCCACATCATAGCCAGCATCCGCATGACGAATTACCCCCATACCCGGATCGTTGCGCAATACGCGGCCAAGCCTCTGTGCTGCTTCCTCCGTACCATCCGCCACTATCACCATTCCTGCATGGATGCTATAGCCCATGCCCACACCACCACCATGATGCAGGCTCACCCAACTGGCTCCACCCGCTGTATTGATGAGCGCATTCAGGATGGGCCAGTCGGCTACTGCATCGCTGCCATCCAGCATGGCCTCGGTTTCCCTATTGGGGCTGGCTACGGAACCAGTGTCCAGGTGATCCCTTCCAATTACGATGGGTGCTTTTACCCTCCCGCTGCTCACCAGTTCATTAAATGCGAGGCCGGCTTTTTCCCGGTCGCCCTGCCCTATCCAGCAAATGCGTGCCGGTAATCCCTGGAAGGCAATCTTTTCCTGCGCCAGTTGTAACCAGCGCATCAACGATTTGTTTTCAGGAAATAATTGCTTTATTACATCATCTGTTACCCGAATATCTTCCGGATCACCGCTTAATGCCGCCCAGCGGAACGGCCCCATGCCTTCACAAAAAAGCGGCCGGATATAGGCCGGCACAAAACCGGGGAAATCAAACGCTTTTTCAAGCCCCCGTTCCTTTGCCCTTGCCCTGATATTGTTGCCATAATCAAAAGTGATGGCCCCCATTTGTTGCAACTCCAGCATCAACTCCACATGCAGCTTCATACTATCATAACTCAACTCAATGTATTTTGCCGGATTTTGCTCCCGTAACAGATTAGCCTGCCCGTTGGTAATGGTATGTGGCACATAACCAATCAGCGGATCATGTGCAGATGTCTGGTCGGTAAGTGTATCGGGTACAATCTGCCTTTTGATGAGCCTTTGCAACAAGTGAACCGCATTACACAGTACACCGATGCTTTTCGCCACACCTGCTTTCTTATACCGCAATGCCGCATCAATGGCCTCATCGATATTATCAAATTTTTCATCCAGGTATTTTGTTTCAATGCGTTTATCAATGCGCCATTCCTCCACTTCGGCAATCAGTGCCACGCCTTCGTTCATGGTGATGGCGAGCGGTTGCGCACCACCCATTCCACCCAGGCCGGCAGATACGTTGAGGGTACCTTTTAGTGTGCCACCAAAATCTTTATTGGCCACGGCGGAATAGGTTTCGTAGGTTCCCTGCACAATGCCCTGTGAGCCGATGTAAATCCAGCTTCCCGCAGTCATCTGGCCATACATCATCAGCCCTTTTTTTTCCAACTCATCAAAGTGCTCCCAGGTGGCCCATTTTGGTACCAACTGCGAATTGCTGATTAAAATTCTTGGTGCATCAGGATGTGTTTTTAGCATGGCTACCGGTTTGCCGCTTTGTATCAGCAGTGTTTCATCATCTTCCAGGTCTTTCAATGCTTTAATGATGAGATCGAGGCTCTCGAAGTTGCGTGCTGCCTTACCACGTCCGCCGTAAACGATCAGCTCGTCGGGACGTTCCGCTACTTCGGGATTGAGATTGTTTAATAACATTCTTAATGCAGCCTCCTGTATCCAGCCTTTGCAGTTGAGTTGTGTACCGGTGGGTGTGGCGTATTTGACGGGGTCGTACATAACACTATGATTTTTGTCTTTACTATGATTTATAGGATTGATGGATTATAGGATTTTGTTTGAGATGTCGGACGGTTCGGTTTTATTTGTAACGGGCATTTCATAATCCCTGTTAAAAATTCTATGACACATTCAACGAAAGTATCTACCCCAACCCCGACGGCGGCTATCGGCCCCGTCGGCGGTTGATTAGGATATAACCAATTGCCACAAAGCTCATTCTTATTAAGATGCTACCAATTCATACTCCCTTATAAATTGAATCGCCTTCATCATGTCATCATGTAATATCCTGTCTGCTTCATTAAAACTTACCTCCTTTCTAAATGCCGCTACAATAGCTTCCAGTTGCGGTGAGCTTTGCAAGGGGCGTCGAAACTCCAATGCCTGCGCCGCAGTGAGCAACTCTATCGCCAATACCTTTTCTACATTATCAATTACCCGCCTGCACTTGGTGGCAGCATTGGCTCCCATGCTTACATGGTCTTCCTGGTTGTTGCTGGATGATATGGAATCTACACTGGCAGGAGTACACAATTGTTTGTTCTCGCTTACAATACCGGCAGCCGTGTACTGCGGGATCATAAACCCGGAATGCAGGCCGGGCTGCTTTACCAGGAACATGGGGAGGTTATGTTGTCCGCTGATGAGCTGGTAGGTTCTTCGTTCCGAAATATTGGCCAGCTCACTCATGGCGATGGCTAAAAAATCGAGTACTAACGCCAGCGGCTGGCCGTGGAAATTTCCACCGCTTAATACCAGGTCGTCTTCCGGGAATATGTTGGGATTGTCAGTAACCGAATTGATCTCCTTGATGAAAACACTGAGCACATAATCAAAGGTATCTTTGGTGGCGCCATGTACCTGTGGTATACAACGAAATGAATACGGATCCTGTATCTGTTCTTTTTGCTGTACGGCAATCTGGCTGCCTGCCAGCAATGCCCGCAGCCTTGCGGCGGTATCCACCTGCCCCTTGTGCGAACGGATAGAATGTATCTTTTCATGAAAGGGTTCGGCTACACAATCAAATGCGTCAAATGATATGGCGGCAATGATATCGGCCCATTTTAATAAGCGGTCTGCCTGTATCAATGCATGCAATCCATAAGCGCTCATAAACTGTGTACCATTGATGAGTGCAAGCCCCTCCTTGCTTTGCAGTTGAATGGGCCGCCATCCAAATTGCTGCATGGCTTCCGCAGCAGGCATCTTTTTGCCGTTGTGATACACTTCACCCAAACCAATAAGGGGCAGACTTAAATGACTGAGCGGTGCCAGGTCGCCGGAAGCGCCGAGTGATCCCTGGGTGTAAATAACCGGCAATACATCATTGTTGTACATATCAACCAATCGCTTTACCGTATCTATCTGTACCCCCGAATGGCCATAACTGAGTGATTTTATTTTCAGCATCACCATCAGCTTAACAATATCTTTTGGCACTTCTTCACCCAAGCCACAGGCATGCGATTTTATTAAATTACTTTGCAGCTCTTCCAACTGTGCCGCCCCTATTTTCACATTTTGCAGGTAACCGAAACCGGTATTGATACCGTAATAAATTGCTTCGCCGCTGTCTAATTTATTATCCAGGTAAGTGCGGCAATTAGTAATCCTGAAATGGGCATCAAAAGTAATGGAGACCAATTGATTGAAGGCAAGCAGGTTTTTTACCTGTTGAAAATTGGTGTGGCTTTTATCTAATGGTAAATAATTGTAACTCATGTGTACCGGCAGGTAATTTGAATAACCATGAAAAATAGGTGGCTCAAAAGTAGTAAAAACTTTAGTCAATACCGGTTTAATGGCATGTGTGGGCGCATTTAAAATTCCTCCTGCTTCGGAGGCAACAAAAGCAATATACACTTTATTAAAAGGGATGTTTATGGATTATAAAAATATTCGTTTATTTCACAGTCCGTTTGACCTCACCCCCCAACCCCTCTCCAAAGGCGAGGGGAGCTTGACTCTGAAAACTCGAAAATATATTCTATTGGCTTTCAGTAAGCTAGCAACGGTGTATATATAATTGTCGGAAGGATGTTAGCAATCAGCGTGTAATTACTTCAGCGTTATTGCAGGATCTTATTATTTAACTGTCGTTTCAGCGTTCAATACTTCAATCGTTTTTACAAAATAGGTATAGGCTTCTTCGTGCGAACCGCCAATACATACAATACCCATTTTACCATATTGTGACAGTGCGCCAATCATATGAAACATTACTCCTTTTTGTGTTACCCCGTCAAAATGCAGTCCGTGAAACATGGCGATATCAATCAGGTCCTGTGGCGATAGCCCCTTGTAGGCATCGCTTTGTAAATTATCAGAAGCAAAATAATACCGTTGCTGTTGGTTAGGGGTTTCAAACAAACCGGTCAGTTCATCATAATGCCCGTTGGTTAAAAACTGCAGCATTAAATACGGATGCGTGGTTCCCCCTTTTCGAAGGTTGATTTCGATGGCATAATGGTTCCAGGTATCATTTTCTTTTACTGAAATAAAATCAATGCTATACCGGCCCAATACACCATCTTGTTTTAAAACATGCGCAATCTTTTTTGAAAGCATCGCTATTTCAACATTGTAGGCAATATCAGCGGGAAAATGCGCTCCAAGGAAAACCTGGCCACTCTCCCCTCCCAATACCTGGTCGTGTGTGGAAATAACATCCATTTCACCAGCCGGGTTTATCCTGCATTGAACAGAAGGAGAAACTTTTACATCTCCTTCTATAAATGCTTCCACAATACCTTCCATTGTTTCAAATTTTTTGAGAAATACCTCCATGCTCACATCTGTTGCTACCGGAATGATTTCCTTATAAAGATTATGGTGTATCCAGTTAAACATTTCCTTTTTATTCAAATTATCCGGGTATTGTATTAATGCATTTCCCTCTCCTGAAAAACCATCATTTAATTTAATAACTGCACGCTTTAATTGCGGGTACATCTCTTTTAATCCGGCTACGGCATGTACGATATCTTCGTATGATTTTAGATCTTCTGCCCCGGGTGGCATGGCTACACCAGCTTTGAGAAATACTTTTCTGCTGCCACTTTTAGTACCCAGGTAATTTAGTGCAGGGTTACAGCCATACAACGGCACTCCCAGATGTACCGACAAAGTTCTTTCGAATTCTGTAACATTAAAACAGGCGATATGCGCCACATGGGCGGACGGAATGCTTTGTTTGATTCGTTCAATTAGCCGGGGTCGTTGTAAAATTTTTTGGGTAAGCGAAATCCTGGATGCATCATGGCAACTGAGTAAGGTTAACCTTTCCCTTGCATGAAAGCCGGTAATGCCAGGCAATAAATGAAGATAATAATCAATGATCACGGGGTCGATGGGCAAACTGCTCAGGTAGATAATATTTGCACGGGGCATACGCAACAACATCAGCAGGCATAGTAGCCTTTCTTCGTAATACACGATGCCTCCAATTTTTGTCAACACCTCCCGGTCAAGTGTAAGGCTTGGTATAACAACAATTGTTTTGGGGGCCAGGTTATCGGGGAAAAACAACTCAAACTGGTTGGAAAAGCCCTGTTGAATTTTTTCAAACTCCAATAATTCTTCGGTAGAGCCGGGTATTGGCTGGCTGGTAATGCATTGATTAAATAAAAGCTGCGCAGGTGGAGATACCCGGGTGGTGATATTCATTAGCATTTTGTTATTGTAGTACAAGATGGCGAAAAATCCAATTCAGAAAAATGAGATTCGTCATCATGTAAGGAAACCTTCATCAATTAAACAGCCATATTACTACCACTCCATGTAGCTGTAGAAAATGCCTGTTAGGCCAGGAGTAAATATTGTGCCGGTTTAAACGGGCCTTCTTACCTGCCGCCCATTGAAAAGATTAATCTGTATAAAGGAATTTCAGCGATACACGATGCTTCAAAACAAAAAATGAATGAAACACTATGAATTTTATCTTTTTAATATTAGGTTTACAACTACTTACCTTGCTACTACTTCAAAAAAATACCGGCTCCTATTATTTTTAACTCCTTAAAATTGACGGTATGAAAAGATTATTCATCTCACTTACAACATTGTTGACCTTTGTAATTTTCAGTAACTGCTTTGGGCAGGTAAAAAGTAAACCTAAAAGCATGCAGGTGGAATGGCCCCCAAAAGATCCTTCGGCTGGTTTTATGATTGGCAAGGCGGCCTATGCCAAAATGATCATTGAAATGTGGAAAGATTGGGATGACAATGCTTTTGACAGGCACGATTATATGGCAGATAGCGTAACGTTGTATTTACCGGATGGCGTGGTTGTAAAAGGGAAAGAGGCCAACCTGGAAGGGGCCAAAAAATACAGGGGCAGCCTGGCAAGTGCAAAATCGACTATTTTTGCATGCATATCATTAAACAACCCCGGCAGAAAGGAAGAAGCGGTAGCCATATGGGGGGAGGAAGAAGATACTATGCCCGATGGTAAGGTAGAAAAGAAAGGTCTTCATGAAGTATGGTGGTTTAATAAAGCCGGTAAGATTACAGCAATGAGGCAATGGACGGCGAAATTTGGCGAATGAGGCGGAAATGAGTAATGAGTAATGAATAGTTAGTCATCATTATATCTTTAGCTGGACTACAGTTTGGCTATTGGCTATAACCTGCCGCCAGCTTTACAGCATTGGCTGCATTTACAATTCCACCACTGGTGCATAATTGTTTCATCGATGCTTTTTCGTTTGTACCTGGACGCAGCGAACTGATTACCGGTATGGATACAGATTGCTCCAGTATTTTTTTTACACCGGCTGCAGAAAGTTTAGGAAAATAACTGCGGATCAATGCAGCAACACCCGTTACAACAGGTGCGGCCATGCTTGTACCTTCCCACGACATGTATTTAATGCCCCCGGGAACAGTAGAATAAATTGCCACACCCGGGGCAAACAGGTTTACCAGCTTTGATCCGTAATTGCTAAACTCCGCTGCCCTGCCAAGGGTATCACTTGCGCCAACCGTTATCCAGTTGGGAGCAAGGGAATCTGTCAGCAAATATTTGGGATTGGGGAAATTATCAAAGGCATCGATATTTCTTTTGCTGTTGCCAGCGGCCTGTACCAGCAACACATCTTTTGACAATGCATATTTTACGGCATCATCAATCATTTTTTTATCCGGGCTCAGGCTCTTACCAAAACTCATGTTGATTATTTTCGCCCCGTTATCCACGGCATAGCGGATACCGGCGGCAATGTCTTTATCATACTCATCTCCTTCAGCAGAAGTACGCACCATCATGATCTGCACATTATCGGCCACCCCCTTCATTCCATCATTATTCGTACGGTCTGCCCCCACAATGCCCGCCAGGTGTGAACCATGCATTAATTCGCCATTCCTTACGTCACTATTTCCATAGATGCTGTTAACCGCTGTTTTTTCATCATCACCCGTTATCTCCCTGCGGTTATCTTCCGGTGGATATTTATCTCCGCTGGCCTTTCGCACTTCTCCCAACACATATTTTTCTAACTCATCTATTACAAAGTTGTTGGTAATACCTGCTGTTTTAAACTGTTTAAACACTTCCAGGAAAAATGATTGTACATCCTTTTCCAATTTATCTTTTGGCTGATAGGCACTCAGTTGTTTAGCCGTAAATTCTTTACCCGGAAAATATTGTTGTAACAGGCTATCGCAAAAAACGGCATTCGCAAGGTACATTCGCAGGTTATTTAATTCATCTTCCTTCATTCCCTTCCCCACTACCCCGCTACGGGCTTTTTGCCACATGGCGTATTCATATTTTTGCGCCGGGTTAAGCTGTAAAGTATCCACCGCTATTCCTTCATACCTGGCCTTGTAGCGCCAGTACACCCGTATCCATTCGCTGCTATTGGAGGTCACATTTCTACCATCCGGATTGCCCAAAAAATTCCAGCCATGCACATCATCAATATATCCGTTGCCATCATCATCCTTACCATTACCGGCTATTTCATTGGGATTAATCCACAATGATTTTCGCAGGTCCCCGTGGCTGGTATCAATGCCATCATCCAATATGGCCACAATTACCGGGGAATTTTTTAAATGCTTTTCATTTAAAAACAGGTAGGCTTCATCCAGGCTGATACCATAATAACCCGATGCTATCACATCCTTCAGGTGCCAGCCATTTAAAGAATTATTTTGAGCAGTTACACTAAGAGAGAGTAAAATCAGGAATGTAAAGAAGCTTATAATTTTCATAAAGTAATCCGGTGAATTTGCGATATTCAAAAGTAAGGGATCGGTTTGGTATATAGAAGAGGCACCCGGAAGGACTTATATCAAATGGTCGCGTAGGGTTGCCAACCTTTTTAAAAGATTGTATCTATTGGAAACACTCTTCTATAAGGTTTGCAACCATTGGGCAACACTTAAACCGACAACTTAAAATATACAAAAGGAATAACTTCTAAACTGCAGCTTATCTAAATATGCCTGCTTAAAGAATGTTTGATCAATTCCGCTTTGTAATCCCTCATTCTCCGTTAATAAAATTTTGGCAGTGGATTCAGGCTCACATTCTGGCGTTGGTGCCAGTATGGATAAATTGGTTCTGCATCACTTGCCTTATCCAGTCTTTTCACCTGGTCTGTAGTAAGGTTCCAGCCGGTTGCCAATAAGTTTTGTGTTAACTGTTCTTCATTTCTTGCACCAATAATGATGTTAGCAACCGTAGGACGCTGTAACAGCCAGTTGAGCGACACCTGGGCGACAGACTTTTCAGTTTCAGCGGCAATTATATCAAGCATATCCATGATGGTGTACAAACGTTCTTCATTCAATGCGTTTCCATGTCCACCTCCCTGTTGCACCCGGTTATCCTGCGGCAATGGCTGATTGCGCCGGTACTTACCAGCCAGGCGGCCGGATGCCAGCGGGCTCCACACAATGGTGCCAATATTCTGATCTACCCCCAGCGGCATCAGTTCCCATTCAAACTCCCGGTCGAGCAACGAATAATAAGCCTGGTGGGCAATGTATTTTGACCATCCGTATCTTTCCGACACAGAAAGGGATTTCATTAAATGCCAGCCCGAAAAGTTGGAGCAGGCAATATATCGAACCTTACCGCTCTGTACCAGGTTATCGAGCGTTTTCAGTGTTTCTTCTACCGGTGTATTTCCATCAAATCCATGCATGTGGTAAATATCGATGTGATCGGTATTCAATCGCCTCAGGCTGTCCTCGCATTGCTTTATTAAATGAAAACGGGAAGAGCCCAAATCATTGGCTTCATCACTCATCGGGAAGGTTGCCTTGGTAGATATCAATACCTTGTCCCGAAGGCCTTTCAACGCCTTTCCCAAAATGTCTTCAGCCATACCGCGTGAATAAACATTTGCAGTGTCAAATAAATTTACGCCTGCATCCAAACATAGATTGATCAGCCGGGTGGCTTCTTCTACCTGGGTGCTACCCCATGCCTTAAAAAATTCAGTTCCTCCGCCAAAAGTTGCTGTTCCAAAACCGAGCACCGGGACCTTTAATCCGGATGCACCTAGTTGTCTGTATTCCATACTATTTTTATTTGAATGTTTAACGAAAATAAAGAATGGGAAAACAGGGTTTGCCGGTCATCCATACCGGTCTGTTACAACAGTTCCGCATCCTGCACCGCATCGGGTAAAACCGGCCGGTATTTTTTTTGGGGTTCTTTAAATACCACTTTCTTTGCTGACTGGTTTTCTCTTTTTGCCGCTACCTGGCCCTTCCTGTATTTTACAAGCGTAATTATTAACACGCTGCCCAGTATAACTGCCAGCCCCAAAACCTGCACCAGTGAAATATGTTCGTTTGCAAAAAACACGCCCAATAATACCGCCACCACAGGGTTTACATAAGCATGAGTGCTTACCTGTGTTGCAGACCTTACTTTTAGCAGCCATACATACGCACTGAAACCTGCAATGGACCCAAAGATTACTAGATAGAATACTGACATCCAGGCTCCGGGGGTAATCGCCTGCCAGTTAAACGCATGCAGTTCACCATTGATCAGGCTTCCGGGTATAAATGCCACACCTGCTACCAGCATTTGCCATGATATGTTTACCGAAACAGATCCGGTGGTGGAATAGTGTTTTGAATAGAGCGAACCTCCGGCCCAGGCTATTGATCCCACAATCAAAATGAGCACCCCGCTCAAATCGTGTTGGTTTCCGGCGGTTGAAAATGTGCCAATGATCTTTTCGCTAAACAATAAAATGATTCCGGTAAAGCCCAGTATCAAACCGCCGATGGTAGCTTTACTCCTAAAGTTTTCCGCCCACTTTGGCTTATCCAGTAATATAAACCACAGCGGCCCGGAAGAAATCATGATGGCTACCATGGCGCTTGGCAGGTATTGTTCTACCCATATTACCGCACCGGTTCCAATAAACAACATCAATATGCCACTTACGGCTGCGTGTTTAATATCTCTTTTTACAAACAGCAATTCGCCTTTTAGTCTTGCCCATACCAGCATAATAATACCGGCAATTAAAAACCGTACGGCCCCCAGTAGAAATGGAGGAAAACTTACCATGGCGAGCTGTATAAAAAAATAGGTAGACCCCCATACAATATAAACGATGGCAAATGCCAGGATCACCAGCAAAGGGGATGCTGGTTTTTTAATAAGCGTATTCATTTAATTACTTTTCAGGAATGATCAATTGTTGTTGTTCTTTTACGGTCTCCAATACGATAGTGGTTCTTGTGGAGATGATATTTTGCAACTTGCTGAACTGGGTCCGCATCAACTCCATCAGGGAGGCCGAATCAGCAGTTCGTATTTTAACAAGGTAACAATCTTCGCCGGCTATATGATGCACTTCCTGAACCTCAGGGATTTTAGCCAGTTCTTTTCCGGTGGTACTGCATCCGAGGCCATCGGCAGCCTTCATAAAAACAAAAGCCAATAGCTTTTGCTGCAACGGAACAGGATTAAGCCGGGTGGTATATTGTAATATTACTTTTTTTTGTTCGAGTTTTTTTACCCGGTCTAAAATACCGGAAGGGGCCATTTTTAACTCCCGGGCAATATCTGCGTTGGAAATACGGGCATTCTCCTGCATCAACCTTAATATGCTTAAATCAAGCTTATCCAACACAATTTCACTTTCAGTAGTCATTCTGTAAATGTATAAATATTCCGAATAAATTTCAAATTTTTAAAACTATTTAAAATTAATATTCTGTTAATGACGGTAATTTAGAATTTATTAATTTTTATTTTTGTTGATTACCTGGTAAATGGAGGAAACAATATTGGCCGCAGAATTCGCTAAAAACATGAATGGTAAGAAACAGGATATAGCAAATAGACGCTAGTGTTAAAAAAAACTATAAACAAGTTGTCACTTTTTGATGCGCTGGTATTTTTAAAAAACAACAAAAGTAACTTATAGACACCCGACAGGAGTCCTGCGCCCATAAGTTACTTTTGTTGCGTCTCATGTGCGTGATGTCGCCGAAACATTTTATACAGCACAAGGGATAAAAACAATAAAGTCGATCTTTTTTATGAGCCTGACAGAAGTACTTCAATTAAGCTTCAGTGGCGTCGCACCCTTGTACTTTTTATCTTTAAGGAGCGAATAAAAAAGTCATTGGTTTATCCCTTTCGAACTGTAGCTTGTTTTTACTACAGCTAAAAACATAGGATTTGATTATTTTTTTACGGGAAGATTTTATCCTCCGGTACTAATCGTTCTGCCTCCTTTAATTACAATAAAAAATCCCCACGACTAAAGTGGGGAAACAAATATATTTTGCTTGTTATTTTCCAATAAAGACAGGCGAAAATTTGTAAAGAGTTTAATTCGGATGATTTTAACAACTACCCAAACTTTACAGATGTCATCGTTAAGGAACCTCCTACTGCCTTATCGTTGAAAAAGGATGGCGCGTCATTTTTGCCTGCAAGGCCAAGTGTATATAGCAAGTGTAAATAATGTTCCGGCGTTGGGATAGCCAGCCTGCCATCCTTACCAAAACCATCGTAATGAATCAGTGGCTGGTGTTCTCCGTTCGTAATCAGTTGCTTAAATTTTTCATTTAATTGTAAGGCCCAGTCATAACCAAAACCAGGTTCATTTAATTTGTCCCAGGCTACCATTCCTAGGTTATGCACCATGTTGCCACTGCCAATAATCAACACCCCTTTCTTTCGCAGGCTGTACAATTCTTTGGCCAGGTCGTAATGATACTGTGGCCCTTTGGTGTAATCTATACTTAACTGCAATACCGGAATATTGGCTTCCGGATACATGTGCCTCACTACGGTCCAGGTACCATGGTCCAACCCCCAGTCGTGATCCAGTTCCACATGTGCTGAATGGATAATTTCAGCCGTCTCCTTTGCCAATGCCGCATTGCCGGGTGCATTGTATTGCACGTCGAACAAGGCTTTTGGAAAACCACCAAAATCATGGATGGTTTTAGGAAAATCCATTGCGGTGATACTGGTACCGTTTTTTAACCAGTGTGCCGATACTACCAATACTGCTGATGGGGTCGGAATCTCTTTTGCCATACTGCTCCACCGCTGGCTGAATTCATTGTCTTCAATGCCATTCATAGGCGAACCATGACCAATAAACAAGACCGGCATTAACTGGTCCTGCTCTTTTAAATCACCGGTAAACCTGTTAAATGCGGATAAGCCTGACATAGTAATTGCTCCTGTTATGATTGATTGAATAAATTTTTTGCGTTGCATATAGTTCTACAAAATTATCAGGCCCGGGTTTCATTTTTGTAAAATATCCCCCTTTATGCAAATACCTTTTTATAGGGCTCGTACGATGGTATAAATAACGGTTTTAGGGTAAACCATGCCAATGCGGGAAAGAAATGCATGGGTACTACCAGTCCGGGAAATAATTCCGGCATCTCAATATCAAAGGGTAGCCTGAATGCGAATGCCCCGAGAATACTGGCAAAGGATAAAATCACAAAGGCCAGGTTGAAAATAATCTCCCCTTTGCTTTTAAACCATTTTGTAAATAACCAATAACCCGTTGCAGCAACCAGGCTGCCCACAAGAGAGGTGATTACAATATTCAGCGGTTTTGCGATTGCTGAAAAATCGGCGCCCAATGAACCTGCATATACCTTCTGGTAAATAATAGATGCAATGGCCGCCAGTATACCCGATACTGCGCCCAGTAATAAAGATTTTTTTAACATACTACTTGTGTTTATTTTGTAACAGGTACAGATACCAATACTTTAATTACTTCTCCTACTTCTCCACCTGGTTCGCCTATTTTAAAATCGTTCCTGTTGATATTAAACAAGCCTTCAAAAGTACCGCCATTACCACTCCTTTTAAATGTGAACGGCAGGCTTACTGTTTTTGTAATGCCATGCAACTGCAGGTCGCCGGTAGCGGCATATCCTGTTGCTGTTTTATCAATTTTCTTCGAAGTGAATTTTATGGCAGGATATTTCGCCGCATCAAACCAATCCGCACCTTTGGCGTGTTTATTTTGCATGCCATTGCCGGTGTTGATGCTGTTGATGTCGATGGTGATATCGAACTTTGAAGTTGCCAGGCTTTGCTCGTCGAAACTGATATTGCCCGTGAAAGTTTTAAATATGCCGCTTACGCCACTGGTGCTAAAACTAATATTGTATTTCGGAGCTATTTTCCACTGCGTTGGAACAGTAAAAGCAAATATTGTAACCAATACAAATAAAGTTGCTACTGTATAAAATGACCTTTTCATGATTGTTACTTTTCTTTTGTGTTTAAATTGATGAGTGATGAATAATGAGTGATGAATGATGAATGAGGAGTAACGAATCAATCTACATTCATTTCAAACATTAAAAGCCCTTCCTAACTCATTACTCATTATTCATTGTTCATTCCTAACTCATCACTCATTATTCATTATTCATTCATTTATTTGCCAAATTCCCCGTCTGCTTTAATGGTCACTTCGTCGCTTAACATGGTTGCAGGGAAGCCGGCTGCAATACCAAAATCAGTACGCTTAATAACACCGGTAACCTGGAAACCGCCAACAGGAGCTTTCGATTGTGGGTGAGCGACCGTGCCTCTATACAATAAATCAAACGTAACCGGCTTGGTAACGCCATGCAAACTGAGGTTACCTGTTAGTTTATATTTATTTTTACCAACGCTTGTTAAACCAGTGCTGATAAAATTAAGAGTGGGATATTTTTCTACGTCAAAAAAATCAGCCCCTTTTAAATGTTTGTCCCTCATTTCTATGCCTGTGTTGATGGACGCTACATCTGCACTAAGTTCAATCACTGCATCGCTAAAATCCGGCTTTTCAGATTTGATCGTCGCATCAAAGCTTTTAAATGCACCTGATACATCGGAGATACCCAAATGCGTAATGGAGAAATTAAGTTGAGAATGCCCCTTATCCAGTTTCCAGGTTTCCAGTGCTTTGAAAGACGAAAATGCAACTACTGCTGCAACTAATAAAATGCTGATCTTTTTCATGTTTTTTTCTGATTTGTGTTAAGATTGATTTTTTAAAATTTATAATGCAAAACTACTCCAGGTGAACGCTTCCTTCCATTGAGAATAAATAAGAAATTGTATTGATAAAAGTCAATAGATTGAATTGACCTGAGTTAATGCAACCATAGAAAGAACCTGTTAGCCTGTTGAAGTCAGTACTAATCCGTATTACTTTCAACTACTGGCTGTTTTGATCTTACTATATTGAAGCCAACAGAACCAAGCAACTCTGTTACCGTGTTAACTGTACAATTATCGTTGCCGGCTATCAAAAAGCGGGTAAGTTTTTTGTCATTTTCCGGATCATCCTGGCCCGGCAGCTCACCGAATATCCTCACAATCCTTGTATTGGGCAGTAGTTCCTGTAATGCTCTGGCCTCGCAACTTCCGGGAGAATGATCGCCTTCCATTTTGCCTGCGGGTGATTCGGTACTGATCAAAATCTTTTGATTCACCACCTCTTTTATTAAACTGGCCACTTCTTTTTGTTCCTGGAAATCTACTGCAAAAATGATGATATCCGCCTCCCATGCGCCATCAAAAGTACACTGCATCGCTTCGAGATCGCAGCAGCCGTTGTTACCTGCCAGTTCTTTTACCACAGCTTCCGCTTTTGCAAAATCTTTATCGCAAAGCAACACGGTAAAATTCCCATTTGCTAAACGGGCCGTCATCACTTTTGCAGCATTGCCTGTTCCGATGATGAGAATGGTTTGTTTTGTAAGCATGTGCTGTTTATTTTAACATCCAATCATTCCACTTATTCAACTACGCTGGCTTCTATAATATCCGGCGCAAAAAAATAAACGGTTAAAGGATGTTGCAAAATTATAACAGCCGGATGACTGATCCGTTGAGGCCTGATAAGAAAAACCATTGACAAATGTCAATGCAGGTATATTCAACAACGGGAATAATTATTTTCGGGTGGTCATCTGTTTTCTTACCCGGCTGAGCGTTTCGGGGGTAAGGCCAAGGTAGGATGCAATCATGTGCTGCGGCACCCTTTGCACAATATCAGGATATCTTTCAACCAGTTTTGTATATCGTTCTTCCGTACTCAGGTTAACCATATTGGACAACCGTCTTTCAAAAGCAACGAACGCATTTCGCATTTGAATGAAATTAAACTCAAGGAATTTAGGGACCCGTTTCATCAGTTCCTCCGATGCTGTTTTAGTCATCAAAAGCAGTTCAGCATCTTCCAATGCATCAATGTTATACCGGGCGGGCTCACCGGTTATAAAACTATACATATCCGAAATCCACCAGCCCTCCAATGCAAATTGTACAATTTGTTCATTTCCTTTTTCATTTACTGTATACGATCTTAAAAGCCCCTTTTCAACAAATACACCATATTTACATACATCACCTTCCTGCAAAATATATTGCTTTTTACGTAATTTTTTGGGCAACAGGTAGCTTCGGATAATTTCTTCTTCTTCACCCGTAAGTGAAATCACTTCATTCAGCTTTTTAAAAAATAATTCATGCATACGTTGCGAAATTAGCTAAACTTTCAGAAGATTAATTTATGCCCGCCGCTTTGGGGGCTTCGGGATGGCAGCCTGTTGGTACCGAAATACTTAAAGGTCATACTATCCGGGTTAAAAGTTAGCAAGACACCATGCCGCTGTTCGAGGCTTGTATCCATATTCAGGTACGCCCGCCTGTCTGCGAAACCGGCTTTTTTAGGCGGCAACATTGATTAGTTGAATTCCTGGAGCAAACTACTGGAAAGGCGAATACAGAACTGGTTGGTAAATTTGAGTTTATTAAACCTGCTGCTTAATTTATCCATTCACATTTCATCCTTTTACCATACATTGAATTGCGGCTAAATAAACGTAAGTTTGGATAAAATACTACCTAAAAACGATTGAAATATGCGCTGGCTGTTTACCCCAAAGATCCTGTTGGTAACTTTATGTATCCTGTTAATGACCTTCCTGTATTTATATGTCACCCATAAAGAGAAAATTGATTTCAGCACACAGGTAAAACCCATCATCAATAATAAATGTATCACCTGCCACGGCGGCGTAAAAGCAAAAGGTGGATTCAGTTTATTGTTCAGGGAAGAAGCCCTGGCCAAAACCACCTCCGGCAAATTTGCCATCATTCCGGGTGATCCCGAAAACAGTGAACTCATCCGGCGCATCAATTACAAAGACCCCGAAGAGCGCATGCCCTACAAGCACGATCCGTTAAGCAAAGAAGAGATAAGCATATTTACCGACTGGATAACGCAGGGCGCCAAATGGGGAGAGCATTGGGCATACGTTCCGGTTAAAGAAGTGGCAGTACCAAAACAAACAAGATTTTTTGGGTTACTTAAAACAACCAGCGACTGGGCGAAAAATGAAATAGATCAATTCATAGAACAAAAATTAAAGAAAGAGAAAACAAAACCTTCGCCCATAGCGGATAAAGCCACCTTGCTTCGCCGCGTGAGTTTAGATATCACCGGCTTACCGGCACCTGAACAGCTTGCAAAAAAATTCTTAAATGACAATAGCGACCATGCCTATGCAGACCTGGTAGACTCACTATTGGCTTTACCGCAATACGGTGAAAAGTGGACCGCTATGTGGATGGATCTTGCCCGGTATGCCGATACCAAGGGCTATGAACGGGATGATAGCCGGAACATCTGGAAGTACCGCGACTGGCTGATAAAATCTTTCAATGAGGATATGCCATACAACCGGTTTTTAACCGAACAAATGGCAGGCGACCTTTTACCGGATGCCACCGACGATGATTATATTGCCACCGCTTTTCACCGCAATACTATGACGAATGATGAAGGCGGAACCGACAATGAGGAGTTCAGGACCTCCGCAGTAATGGACCGGGTAAACACCACCTGGCAGGCCATTATGGGTACTACATTTGGGTGCGTGCAGTGCCATAGCCATCCTTATGATCCGTTTAAGCATGATGAGTATTATAAGTTCCTCGCCTTTTTCAACAACTCCCGTGATGAAGATACAGAAGCAGATTACCCCTTGTTACGCAGCTACAACGACAGTATGCAGCAGGAAGTATTAAATGTAAAGAATTGGCTAAAACAAAATGTATCGCCACAAAAAGCAGCAGAAGTGTATACGTTTTTAAAGACCTGGCAGCCCGCATTTAATTCGCTGGTCTGCGACAGTTTTACCAATTGTGAACTGATGGATACCAAGTGGCTATCCTTCCGTAATAATGCGGTGTGCAGGCTGAAAAAAGTGGACCTTAAAAATAAAGAAAAACTCATTTTTCGTTACCAGGCATTTAAGCCCGGAGGTGTATGGAAAATTCACCTGGATAAACCGGACGGACCAGTTATTGCCAACGTTACGCTACCTGTTACCAAAATGGGATGGGGTGTAAGCGAAACCAATATGGCCCCCTTCAATGGTGTTCATGATCTTTATTTTACTTTCACCAACAACCAACTGGGAAAGCCGGATGCAACCGGGGCTCTTTTCGACTGGTTTTATTTTACACAGGATTTACCGGGTAAAGACAAGGAAGGCTATGCATCTGTAAAAAATAAATACTGGGAATTGATTACTTCTACTGAAGAAGTAACCACCACTCCGGTAATGATGGACAACCCTACCGATATGCACCGGGCCTCTTATGTATTTGAACGTGGCAACTGGCTGGTAAAAGGCGATGAAGTAAAACCCGATGTACCGCATTCATTAAATCCATTTCCATCCTCCATGCCGAGGAACAGGTTGGGCCTTGCGGAGTGGCTGACAGACAAAAAGAACCCACTTACCGCACGTACCATGGTAAACCGGGTGTGGGAACAATTGTTTGGCACCGGCCTTGTGGAAACACTGGAAGACATGGGCACACAGGGCAGCACCCCTACACATGCGGCATTGCTGGATTGGCTAAGTTACCAGTTTATGAATGCGGATAGCTGGAGTACTAAAAAACTGGTTCGAAAGATTGTAATGAGCAATACCTACCAACAGGATTCAAAAATTTCACCTGAACTTTTACAAATGGATCCCTATAATAAATTGTACGCAAGAGGTGCAAGGGTTCGTTTATCATCAGAGCAAATACGTGACCAGGCATTATCCATCAGCGGCGTGTTGAGTATGAAAATGTACGGCCCCAGTGTATTCCCCTACCAGCCCGAAGGCATTTGGCTTTCGCCATGGAATGGCGCCGAATGGTCCATCAGTGAGGGGGAAGATAAATACCGCCGTGCTTTGTACACATACTGGAAACGTTCGGCGGCCTATCCTTCCATGATTAGTTTTGATGGTGTATCCCGTGAAGTTTGTACGGTGCGCCGGATACGCACCAACACGCCATTACAGGCACTCACCACTTTAAATGATTCCGCCTACATCGACCTGTCGAGGTATTTTGCCATTCGCATGCAAAACGGAGTAAAGGAAACAGCGAAACAGATCGCTAACGGGTACACGCTTGCAACGAACCAGGTGATAACGGATAAAAAATTAAAACCATTGACGGATTTATATAACAAAGCGTACAGCCAGTTTAAAAATGATCCCGAGAAAATGCGGAAAATGATGGGAGGAATGACAGATCATCAGAATGCAGAAACGGCAGCGTTAACAATAGTAGCCAATGTGATATTGAACCTGGATGAGGTGCTGACGAAAAATTGAGTTGGTGAATGGTCAATGGTGAATAGGTAACCTGCAAGAGGCAATCATCAATGACATCATTGGATTAAAGTTTTTGCTGACCG
This sequence comes from Ferruginibacter sp., assembly GCA_031424955.1. Classification (GTDB taxonomy): domain Bacteria; phylum Bacteroidota; class Bacteroidia; order Chitinophagales; family Chitinophagaceae; genus Ferruginibacter. The sequence continues at coordinate 19,405 of JANPIJ010000049.1, forward strand.
ACATTTTGCTTTCATGATGTCATCATGGTTCATTATGCGGTTGAGCATTTTAGTAATTTGGCCGACAATAAAATCTTAAAAGCAGACAACACTGTCGAAGAAAATATAGATCATTCAACATAAAAAGGCATTATGACATACAAAATAACTGCACTCGCTCTCCTGTTGTTAATATCAGCGCCCCTAATTTCACAGGACCGGGATATCAGTTATATGAGTTCGGGCGGAAGGCTGAAACCATTACAGGCTAATATTGATATCCGGCATTATACATTGGCACTTGATGTTAATATTCCCGGTCAGTCCATAAATGGTTATGCTGAAATTGACCTAATTGTAGCTTCCCCAACTGATACGCTCCTCTTCGACCTGGTTCATTTTTTAGATGTTACCCGGATCACTACAAACAATAAGAGCAAAACATTTTATCGCAACGGAGACCTTATTTACATTGTAGATAAGGCAGGTTTTAAAGCAGGCAGGCAAAGCATTAAAATAGCATACAACGGTAAGCCCCCGATAGCGGTGAACCCTCCATGGAAAGGTGGTTTCAGCTGGAAGAAAGATAATGCAGGTAATCCCTGGGTGGTAATCAATTGCCAGTTGGAAGGTGGTAAAGTTTACTATCCCTGCAAGGATCACCCCAGCGATGAGCCCAATGAAGGCGCTGATCTTTTTATTACAGTACCCAAAGGATTGACTGTTGCCGGGCCGGGATTGCTTCAAAATGTAACCACAAAAAGAGACAAACAAACCTTTCATTGGAAAACGAATTATACCATAAGCAATTATTGTATTCTTTTTGATATTGGCAAATATGCCATTGCAAAACGTAGCTATACAACTATTGAAGGAAATAAAGTACCCATGGAATTTTATGTATTGGAAGAGGACAAAGCCAATGCAGAAAAAATATTAGACATGCGTGAACGGGATACCCGCATACTGGAAAAATATTTTGGTGAGTATCCCTGGGCAAAAGAAAAAATAGGTATAGCCCAGGTACCCAACCCAGGCATGGAACACCAGACCATGATCACCTATGGCGACAAAGTGGGCAAGTTCATTTTAACTAAAGTTGGCAGTTGGGATTACTCGGCAAACCTGTTTCATGAATTTACCCATGAATGGTTTGCCAATAAAGTAACCAATAAAGACTGGGCACACATGTGGATACAGGAAGGCATCACCACTTATGGCGAAGCCCTGTTTTGCAGGGAAGCCAACGGTGAACGTGGATATGATAGCATGATCGTAATGTTTAAGAACAGCATCCGCAACCAGAAACCCGTGGTACAAGGCGAAGTGATGAATTCGGGAGATGCCTACTACAGCGACATTTATCCCAAGGGCGCTTTCTTTATGCATACCCTGCGTTATGTGCTGGGCGATGAGATTTTTTTTCCAACACTAAAAAAACTGGCCACTGCGACTGAATATACTTACAATAATTTTGTTACAACAGATGATGTGGAACAGTTGTTTAGCAAAGCATCGGGCAAAGCCTTAAAGCCCTTATTTGATTTTTACTTAAGAACCACCAATATGCTGGACATTGCCATAAAACAAACCGGGTTTAATGAATATGCAATAAGATCGAAAAACCTGCCCATGTCCCTACCAATTGACATTTTAACAGATAACGCTACGGAACAAATTATTTTAACTAATAAGTGGGTCAAAATAAAAAGCAGCTTTCCACCGGTAGCTGATCCCAGAGGATACTATTTAAAGACTGTCAACAGTAATTAAAAACGGATGTTTTATGGATGACAAAGATTTCCTATATGAGATAAAAAAGTACAAACGCCAACATTGTGGTTTAACAATCAACAGAATTTAAACAATGAATGCAAAATGACGAATGATATATCAATTCACTATTCACCATTGCCCATTGACCATTGACGACTAAAAATACGATATGACTCAAAAAGAATTACATAACCAACGCCTGGTAAGGGAGGCAGAAGAAGCCGTCATCCGGATGCAATCACGCAGGCATTTTATAAAAGAAAGTGCGATGGGATTGGGTGCGCTTGCACTGGGAACATTTTTGGGAAGCTGCGGCAGTAAAACCGGCAACAGCAGCAATGTAGTATTTGATCCCGCCCATCCGCTGATGCCCAAGCTGCCGCATTTTGCAGGCAGGGCAAAGAGTGTCATTTACCTGCACATGGCCGGCGCTCCATCTCAGTTGGAGCTGTTTGATTACAAGCCCGAACTGATGAAAATGGATGGACAGGATTGCCCTCCCTCTTTACTGGAAGGAAAGCGGTTTGCCTTTATAAGAGGTGTACCAAAAATGCTGGGGCCACAGGCAAAATTTGAACGACATGGAGCTTCCGGTGCCTATGTAAGTGAAAACATGCCACACCTGGCAGGCATCGTAGATGAAATAAGTTTTTTGAAAGCGGTTACTACCGATCAGTTTAACCATGCCCCTGCTCAATTGATGATGCATACGGGTTCTGCCAGGCTAGGCAGGCCAGGGCTTGGCTCATGGGCCACCTATGGTTTAGGTACGGAGAATCAAAATCTGCCTGGGTTTGTAGTATTGACCAGTGGTGGCAAAAATCCGGATGCCGGCAAAAGTGTTTGGGGCAGCGGCTTTTTACCAAGCGTTTACCAGGGTGTACAATGCAGAAGTGAAGGCGACCCGGTATTATTTATCAGGGACCCGGATGGCATAAACCGCGATTTGCGCAAGGCTTCCATAGATGCGATTAATGAAGTAAATGCAGAAGAATATAAAACCTACAACGACCCGGAAATATTATCCCGTATCTCCCAATATGAGATGGCGTATAAGATGCAGATATCAGCCCCGGAAGTGATGAATATTAACGGCGAACCATCCTATATTCATGAAATGTACGGTACAAAGCCGGGCGAGGCATGCTTTGCCAACAATGTGCTGCTGGCCAGGAAACTGGTGGAGAAAGGCGTTCGCTTTGTGCAGTTATTTGACTGGGGCTGGGATAGCCACGGAACATCAGAAGATGGTGCCATTGATATTGGATTCATCAACAAATGCCGGGAGGTGGATAAGCCGGTTACCGCACTGATCCTTGATTTAAAACAACGGGGCCTGCTGGAAGAAACATTGGTAGTATGGGGCGGAGAATTTGGAAGAACTCCCATGATGGAAAACAGGGAAGGCAAAACAAATCCATTTAAGGGAAGGGATCATCATACAGAAGCCTTTACGATGTGGATGGCGGGTGGCGGTATCAGAAAAGGAACCAGTTATGGCGAAACAGATGAAATAGGATACAGTGCCATCAGTGGCAAGGTGGAGCCTTTTGACATACAGGCTACCATCCTTAACCAGCTTGGCTTTGATCATGAAAAGTTAACCTACGAATTCCAGGGAAGGCCATTCCGGTTAACCGATACCAGGGGCAAGGTGATCAGTGAAATAATCGGCTAATGGATAATTTTTTGATCAATAATTATTGCCGGGCATTTGTTTTTAGACTTGATCGTTGCCACTCGGCTAAACGTAGGCCGGCGGATGTAACGTCTTTTAATTCCATAACATTGTTGAATATTTATTACACTTTTAAATAAAAATCACGCCGGGTTTATTGCTTTTAAAAAGTGTAAACTTTGGCGTACTTAAAAATATTCACCTTGAAACGAAGGAAATTTATCACCACTACTACCTCCGCCACTACAGCATTATTATTATCCTCATTGGATATATTTGCAAAACCCCAAACGATCATAAATATGGATACCAATTTTCAATTAAAAATAATGGCGACCAACTGGGGATTCCAGGGCTCTACAGATGCCTATTGTTCCAAAGTAAAACAGGAAGGGTACGATGGAATCGAAATCTGGTGGCCGACCGAAAAAAAAGCCCAGGATGAATTATTTACCGCCTTGAAAAAATATGAACTGGAAGTAGGGTTCCTCACAGCCGGGCATGAAAGCAATTTCACTGAACATTTTATCAGTTTTAAAAAAATGATTGAGGCGGCCGTGAGCAACAAAATACAAACACCACTGTACATCAATTGTCATTCGGGTAAGGATTATTTTTCTTATGAGGATAATAAAAAGATCGTTGATTACACTCTTGGCTTATCGCAACAATCAGGCATGAAAATTTACCACGAAACACACCGTTCCAGGATGTTGTTTGCGGCGCCTGTTGCCAGGAGATTCCTTGAATCCATTCCGGGTATCAGGATCACTTTGGATGTATCGCACTGGTGCAATGTAAGTGAAAGTTTATTGCAGGACCAGCCGGAAACAATGGAACTGGCAATACAACATACAGATCATATACATGCACGCATTGGCCACCCGGAAGGTCCACAGGTAAATGATCCCCGGGCACCCGAATGGCAGGCTGCTATGGAAGCTCACTTTAAATGGTGGGACAAAATTGTAGCGCTAAAAAAACAAAAAGGAGAAGTGCTCACCGTACTCACAGAATTTGGCCCCGCCGATTACATGCCTACCCTGCCCTACACCAGGCAGCCACTGGCTGATCAATGGGCCATCAATGTTTATATGATGCAACTGTTTAAGAAGAGATACCTTGGAACGTAAGTTCGGGGAAATGGGCATTGTATTCTGTTTCCCGTTTTCTGTTTCCTGTTTTTTCAGTTCGGAGATTATTAGTTATAGGTAACAACGGTACTGAAAAACGGATTGATTAAAACACTAACTTTCGAACAAATTTCTCACCCTGAAACAATTACTGTATGAATTTAAAAAACAGAAAACCGTAAACCCAAAACAGTAAACTTTTTATTCAATAAAATCATCTGCCAATTGACTCTTCTTTCCATTACCGAATTCATCGGCCATTTCCATCCCTTGCTGGTGCATTTACCCATCGGTATCTTATTAATCGCTTTATTGCTGTTATGGCTTTGCCGTAAGGAAAAATACAGGGCATTGAAGCCCGCAGTTCACATTGTTTTATTATGTGGCACAATAACATCAGCCATTTCCTGTATTACCGGCTATACTTTATCCATCAAAGATGATTATGACAAAAGCCTGGTAAGCTGGCATTTGTGGATGGCACTGGGTGTATTATTCGTCTCCTTTTTATTGTACCTGAAAGAGGTAAATGATCAGTTTGCGGTCAATAAAAAAATGCTGTCGGTTGTACTATTGATCCTTATTTCGGTTACCGGTCATTTGGGTGGTTCGCTTACGCATGGTTCAGGATATATCACCAAACCATTAAAAGATATCTTCATTGAAGACACCACTGCCAATATCACCATCAAACCATTGGCAAACGTGCAGGAAGCGCTGGTGTACAATGATGTGATAAAACCCATTTTACAAACAAAATGTATTGGTTGTCACAATGCCGGTAAACAAAAAGGCGGATTGAGAATGGATGAAATAAATGAGTTGATGAAAGGGGGAAAAGATGGCAAAATCCTGGAGCCGGGGAATGCGGATGCAAGTGAAATGATAAAACGTTTACTGTTGCCAACGGATAATGACAAGCACATGCCACCGAAAGAAAAGCCTCAGCCCACAGAAAGCCAGATCGCTTTACTGCACTGGTGGATAAATAATGGCGCTGATTTTACAAAAAAAGTGAATGCCCTTGATCAGCCGGCAAAGCTCAAACCATTATTGATTGCTTTGCAGCAACCCGTTGTACCATTGAAAAAAGACCCGGATGACATCCCTCCTGCCCCTGTTGAAAAGGGCAATGAAAAAACAATGCTACAGTTAAGAGCCCATGGTATCATTGTATTGCCGGTAGCACAAAACAGTAATTACCTTACGGCAAATTTTGTGACAGATTCCGTTGTAGACAAAACAGATTTACAGTTGTTGCAGCAGTTGAAAAAACAATTGGTTTGGCTAAGACTTGATAATACCAATATTGGTGATCTTAGCGCAACCGACCTTGCACAATTAACGGCATTAACACGGCTGAATGTTTCCAATACATCACTTACTGATAAGGGACTACAGCAAATTGCTACTCTAAAAAACTTACAATACTTAAACCTGGCTGGCACAAAAGTTACGGTAGCAGGTTTAATGCATCTAAAGCCTTTGACCAAACTAAAAAATCTATACCTCTATCACACCAATTTCAAAGCCACTGACTTTGGGAATTTGAAGAAAAGTTTTCCATCAGCCAATATTGACACGGGTGGCTACCTGCTTAAGTTGTTAGTTACTGATACAACGAAAGTAACAAGCACAAAAAAATAAAGGTATTGTCTGTGCTTATACAGACATTTCACCAAAATATGTAGTCAGATACCCTCTGCAGGAAGAGCAGCGTATTATAGATTTCTTTGTGATAGCCAGCTTAAAGGCATTTTGCTCCCTCAGGTAATTATCAAACTGCTTTCGAATACCTTTTTTGATTAGCATTTGGCAGTCATTTCCCATTTAATTCCTGCTAAATTAAAATTAAAAGGTACCGTTTACATGAATGGGCATCATTAAAAAATAAACGTGTGATGTAGACACAATGGGCACTCACGGATAAAACTTCCCTTTAAGCATCATAAAACCATTAATAAGTTGATTTTGAATAAATAATTGTCTGAATTACTTTTACACCATAATTATGGGAAACGCGGTTGAAGCGCAGAATTTTAGAAAAAGTGCGGATGATTCGCAAAACACCGTTTAAAGTTTTAAAAATAGAATATTAAGATTTTCATATAGCAAGCAATCGTTAAAGTCCTCCTGTTTCTACAGGAGGACTATTTTTTTGTGCATATACTATGGAAGCGCATTTATTTATTCTTCTTTTCTTACACCCACTGACCATATTTCTGATTACAGGTGCATTTAATTCTTAACCATGTGCCACAAGATCTGGTAGGGGCATTTATTGAACAGCATTGTTAATATTATGGGTGAACCTGTTTTACAGCTTACAAAATTGTGATTCCAGATATGAAACGTCACATGCAATTCAATCATAAATCACAAATTACAAAAATAGAAGAGAAAAGAAATGGGATTAAACGTTAGTTTTAGCGTAACAAAGTAGCCCTTCCCAAAAAGTTGGATATATTATACAATGCAGTATTGACTAGGTTTCGTTGAGTTGGCGATAATTTTAGCACCAAATAAAATAGTAAACATTCATGATACAAAACCTGTTTACTCCATAGCGGAAATTTATTTCGCAAGTTGGAAATGCGATGAGTGTTGTCTTTATATAAAAACAAACCTATAACCTGGAGAATATAAGAGTAGGGAGTTCCAACTCCATCCGGACATGGCGGTAATTATATATACCATCAAGAAAAATATAAGATAACTTTTTACTTATTTTATGCACTAAATAAACAAATTGCATCTTTAGAAAAAACCAACTTATGTATTTTAAAAACTTCATAATTCTTTCAATACTTTTATACGCCAATAATGGCTTTTGTCAAAAAGATACTACCTGGGTAGATACTTGGAGAAAGGCTATGGTATGTATTGGATACATTCAGAAAGTTAAGAATTCTGATGGCAGCTTGAAAAGTAAATTCAATTCGGTTGGTTCCGGTGTAATAATGTATATTAAGACGAAAAACTCTCAAATAATTCCTTGCTTAATAACAGCGAAGCATGTTCTGGAAAGTAAAAAGCAGCGTTGGTTCCCTGAAAGTTTACAGTTAAGATTTTATGGCAGTGATACATTACTTTTTGATAAATATTTTGGTATAAATATAAAGTTGAAAGATAAAGGAAAAACCCTATGGTTCGCTCATCCTCATTCCATAGTTGATTTAGCTTGCATTCCTATGTTAGATAATAATATTACCATGATTAAAACAGATCCCATTTCTATCACACCGATCCCATACACAGCTATGGGAAACAATGAGGACATTTTTGATGGATCGGAAATATTTGTTTTAAGGTATCCAGGAATTGCTCCCTCCGAAATATTAGTAAAATCAATTTTAAGACGAGGAGTGATAAGCTGGATACAGCCAATTGAACCGCTGAAAAATAATTTTTTAATTGATTGTAATATTTTTCCTGGTAATAGCGGAGGTCCTGTTTTTACCTTGCCTTTGGGAATTAACGGTAATGGCTCAATGAAAAATGGCGGATTTATTAGATTTGCAGGAATTGTTACAAGTATATATAACGAAGTGCAAAATGCTATTGATAGTTCCGGAAATAATGTCTTGGACCGTAATAATAGAACCATTTATTATAAACAAAGAAGTGCCCTAGCTTCAGTTGAACCTGTATCAAAAATTAGGGAACTACTGTTATACGTCGAAAGAATTCGTTTTAATTAATCAAAAAGTTAGTTTCACATTTATTGATGTAGTGGTTGCCGTCAACATCGCAATTAAACTAGTGTTATGTTATTCCCTTTTTTCCGAAAAATTGTAGTAATTTTCTTATTCAAATCTTCTTTGCCTGATGTCAGAATCACGCCAGTTAGCTGTTATCATGTTTACTGATATTGTCGGTTATACGGCTATGATGCAGCAGGATGAATCGCTGGCGCTTATTCAATTGAACAGGTACAAAAATGCCCTGAAGCAAAAAGTAGCCGAATACCACGGCGAAATTGTTCAATACTTTGGAGATGGCGGCCTGGTTATATTCAGCAATTCGGCAGATGCGGTAAGCTGTTCCGGCGACCTGCAAAATATTTTCCGCGAAACCCCTACCCTGCCCGTTCGCATCGGCCTTCATTTGGGCGATATCATTTATAAAGAAGGAAATATTTTCGGCGACAGCGTAAACATCACCTCCCGTATAGAAAGTATGGGCATTGCGGGTGCCGTGCTGATGTCCGAAACGGTACAGAAACAGCTAAAAAACAAACCCAGCTTTAAGTTTTTTTCGCTGGGTAATTTTGAGTTTAAAAATGTGAATGAATCGATGGAAATATTTGCCCTGGCAAACGATCAGTTCGCGGTACCCAACCGGGAAGAAATGCATGGGAAATTTAAAGAACAGCATGCAGTTAAATCAGTAGCAGTATTACCATTTGTAAATATGAGCAACGATCCGGAACAGGAATATTTCAGTGACGGCATAGCGGATGAAATCATCAACTCACTCACCCATTTAAAAGACCTGAATGTGGCAGGGCGCACGTCCTCCTTTCAATTCAAGGGGAAAAATATCGACATTCGGGAAGTAGGTAAAAAATTAGACGTGCAAACGGTACTTGAAGGCAGTGTGCGCAAACATGCTAACCGCCTTCGCATTACCGCACAATTAATCAATGTGGAAGACGGCTACCACCTCTGGTCGGAAAGGTACGACCGGGAACTAAATGACGTATTTGAAATACAAGACGAAATTGCGTTGGCCATTACAGAAAAACTACGGGTAACCCTGCTAAAAAAAGACAGGGAACTGATGACGAAAAACCACCGGCAAAACACGGAGGCGTATGAACTGTATTTAAAAGGAAGATTTTACCTGGAAAGAAGGGGCACCTCGCTGCTCATCAGCATTCAGTGTTTCGAAAAAGCAATTGAACTGGATGCGGAGTTTGCACTCGCCCATTCAGGTTATGCTGATGCAAACATGTTGTTGGGTACTTACGGGTTATTACCACCCAAACTAGTGATGACAAAGGCAAAAATATCTGCGGAGAAGGCTTTGCAATTAGATCCCAATATGAGCCAGGCTTATTGTTCACTCGGGTATTATTACACTAGTTTTGAATGGAACTGGAAGGAAGGTAAAAAGAATTTCCTTAAATCGATTGAAATAAACCCCCGAAATGCTGAAGGCCATTACCGGTATGGGATGAATTACCTCGCCTGTGTGGAAGGTGAGTTTGATGAGGCGGAAAAACACGGAGCAATTGCCATAAAACTGGAACCCCTCAGTGCGATATGCTATGCCAATTATGCCATGATATTAAATATTGCCGGTAAATATAAAGAATCACTTGCCGCGGCGAAGACGGGTATCGAACTGGATGCCAATTCATTTTTATGTCATATAATTACCGGGCGTACTCAAATGGCCCTGGGTCAATACCGGGAAGCCATTGCTTCATTTGAATCTGCCATGAAATTGACGAACAGGCACCACTTTACTGTAAATGCTTTGATATGGACCTATTGCATCATCAAGTACTTTGACAATGCCCGTGACCTGATGAATGAGTTAAAAGAAAGATCAGCCACCGAATATATAGCCAAAGCTTATACAGGTCTTTCTGCTGCATACCTTGAAGATTTGGGTGAAGCTTTCAATTTCCTGGAACAGGCATTCCTTGACCGGGATCCAATTTTATCGATGCTTAAATATGAGCCGGGGGTTCCACAAACACTTAAGGAGGATCCCCGTTTTGAAAAACTTTTGAAAAGAATTGGCTTCCCGGATTAAGTGTTAACCCACGAAAACCTGCGTGTAGAAAATGCGCCCCTGCCTGTCTTTTGCTGTACCAATACCAATGTATTTATAACGGCCCAGCATATTCCGGCGATGGCCGTAGGAATTTTTCCACATGGTTACTACCTCCCTCGCATTCCTGGCGCCATAGGCTACATTTTCAGCAAAACTTCTCATTGATTTTATTTGCCTGGTTGCCATCGCATTTCTTTTGTCGAAACCACTGTGTCCAAATCCTACCCGGCCCTTTGCCATATCGGCACTATGTTTTTGAGCAATTGCATTCAGATCGTCCCGCATAACCAGTGCAGGGAGGCCTTTTGATTTTCTGAATTGATTGGTTTGGCTTAACACATCGCCTGTAAGGCTTTCGCTTTTATTTGTTGAAAAAGAAATTAACGTAATAAAAATGGCCAGGCAGGCAACGGGAATAAATAAACAGGAACGTTTCATAAGGGTAAATATTTTTACATCCACTGGCAAGTTTTATACCAAACAGGTCTGCAGGTGGTTGCAAAACAATTATTTTGACTTTAATGCGATACCGTGCTTTCCGAATACTGGGTACCCTGCTACATTTCTCCTAACAATCAATCGAAATGCCCTTTTTAACTTTTATTGATTGCTGAGCGAAAATTTGCCGCCCCCTTTGTATTCTATAAATTTTAATATTTGTATTTTTTTGTTACCTTCCCGTACTGTTTGATTATCCATTCCTATTTTCCTTTCCGAAAACAATAAGACTCCACTATCCGCTGATCGTTTTTTTAATAATGACATTTCTCAAATCCAAATAAAAATAAGGTTCATGATAAAACGTTCTCCTTTTTTATGGCTGGTACTTTCCGTGCCAATAAGCATCGCCCTTGAGCAAAAAAAAGACGCCCCGCTTTCATCACCGGGCAATACTGCACTGGCACAATACCGTTCACTGCGAGCCATTTCGTGCGCCCCGTTTTCTTATGTTCCCGAAGATTTTTTTAAAAGAACCATTGAACTTAAAAAAGGGATTGGCACCATCTATTTCCCCATTTCCGTTGCTTCGCCGGAGGCACAGATTTTTTTCAACCAGGGAATGGCTTATCTCTACAATTTTGAATATGTACAGGCCGCAAGATCTTTGTATGTAGCCGCAGGCGTTGATTCAACCAATGCAATGATTTACTGGGGCCTGAGCCAGGCTTACGAAAACCTGAACGACTCCACCGAAAGCCGCACGATGGCTGCCAAAGCATTTTCCCTTGCCGGTAAAAGTTCAGCAAGGGAACAAAGCTTTATTCAACTGCAACATGCACTGGTACAACCTGCCTACGACAGCAATGCGGTAAAACAACAACGTGAAAAAATAGCCGGCCTGATGGACGCCGCCAACCAGCAACTTCCCGGGGATGCGGAGATGTGGATATACACCGGGGTCATGCGTGCCTTCGGAGATTTTAAAGGACCGGAGGGAGAAACCTACGCAAAAAAATGCAGGCAGTCAATTGACAACTATTTTTCCCATGCATTAAGGATAGCACCCAACCATTTTGGTGCCTGGCATTACCTCATCCATTTTAATGAAGGTGCTTCCGACTTTGTAAAAGCGCTTGATTATGGAGACAGGTACACGAAAGCGGCGCCGGCAATTCCGCACGCCTGGCATATGTATGCCCACGACCTTATGAAAACCGGGAAAGTGTCGGAGGCCATTGAAAAATTTAAATGACTATCCGTAATTAGGTGCAAGCTAATTAATTTAGTATATTTGCTATATAAATTAGCAAAATGAATATAGATAATTTTTTTTCTGAGTTTTCCACTGAGAGTGCTTGCAGACTTTACTTTAAATCACAACGCGA
>JANPIJ010000050.1:0-32695 GCA_031424955.1 Ferruginibacter sp.
TGCGATTATAACCAGACCAAGGCAGCAACAGAAGCAATAGCAGATTATGAAGGGCCTGTTTACCTGCGATTTGGACGACCCGTTGTTCCCGTATTTACAGATGCCAACCAAAAATTTGAGATAGGTAAAGCCTGGATGGTGAGTGAAGGAACGGATGTATCAATTATTGCAACCGGGCACCTGGTGTGGGAAGCAATACTGGCTGCAGAAAAACTGGAAGAAGAGGGCATTTATGCAGAGGTTATAAATATACATACCATCAAACCACTGGATGAAGAGGCTATCTTAAAATCTGTTGCTAAAACCCGGTGTGTGGTGAGTGCAGAAGAACATAACCGCATTGGTGGATTGGGCGATAGTGTTGCACAACTCCTTATAAGGAATGACCTGGTGCCGCAGGAATATGTAGCAGTGAATGATAGCTTTGGTGAAAGCGGTAAGCCTGATGAATTGATGAAGAAATACGGGCTGGATGCAGAATCAATCATTAAAGCCGTAAAAAAAGTAATCAGCCGAAAAAACTAATCATGAATGGTAACCTGCATTTGGTGCAGTGACCGCACTAAAAAATAATCAACTCTAAACCAACGTATGATGATTGCAGGCTCACAAAAATTATCGGTAAAAGAAAAAATTGGCTACAGCCTGGGCGACCTTGCTGCCAACCTGGTATTTCAAACACTTATGACCTACCTGGCCTATTTTTATACTGATATTTACGGGCTTCAGCCAAATCATGCATCTGCAGTGATACTTACGGTTGGACTGGTTGCTGCGTTTGGATTTAACCCGGTTATTGGAGCTATAGCAGACCGTACAGTATCAAAATGGGGCAAATTCAGGCCATGGATATTGTTTACAGCCGTACCGCTTGGAATCATTGCGTTACTGGCATTCAGCACTCCCGATTTTGAATATAAAGGAAAAGTAATCTACGCGGTTGTTACTTACACGTTATTGTTGTTATTGTACGCCGCAAACAATCTTCCGTATTCTGCCCTGAGCGGAGTGATCACCGGCGACATGAAAGAACGCAACAGCCTGTCTGCCTACCGTTTTGTTGCAGTAATGTTTGCACAATTTTTTGTACAGGTGTTTATGTTGCCCATTATTGAAACAGTTGGCGGCGGAGATAAAGCCATCGGTATTGAAAAAGTAATGACCTGGCTGGCTGTAATAGGAACTATTATGCTGCTGATTACTTTTTTTACTACCAAAGAAAGGATTGTTCCTACAGCCGAACAAAAATCAAGTTTAAAGGAAGACCTCGGCGATTTGTTTAAAAACAAACCCTGGGTGATTATGTTGTTGCTTACTACACTCGTGTTTATTACGCTGGCTATGAAAGGCGGATCCTATGTGTACTATTTTAAAAATTATGTAGATAAAGAAAGATTAACCGGATTCATTCATCCCATCCTGCAATTTCTTTCCGGCATCGGTGTCAATTTTTTTGGAGAAGATCCGGTATCTGCAGGCTTCGGTTTGTTTAATGCAGGGGGCATTATTTTTATGATCCTGGGCATTACGCTTTCAAAAAGGTTTGCAGACAAATATGGCAAAAGAGATGTGTTTGGAGTAAACCTGTTTATCTCCACTTTATTCATCCTGTTCTTTTATTTTTTTGCACCCACATCCGTAGAGTTAATGTTTGCTTCGCAAATTTTGCATGGCTTCTTTTATGGCATCACCATCCCATTGCTTTGGGCCATGATTGCAGACGTAGCGGATTACAGCGAATGGAAAAACAACCGTCGTGCCACTGCCATCATTTTTTCGGCCATGATGGTTGGCTTAAAAGGCGGACTTAGTATTGGCAGCGCATTGCTTACCTGGATATTGGGCCTGTTCAATTATGTGCCCAACAACGATGCTGCACAAACCGAAACGGCCATTCACGGAACAAAAATGCTGGTGAGTGTTTTCCCTTCCATACCCTTTTTAATTGGGGTGGGCCTTTTGTTTTTTTATGAGATCAATAAAAAGATGGAAGTTAAAATAGAAGGGGATTTGAAGGAGAGGCGGTAGAAGCCCCTGCCCTTTAAAGGGCAGATTTATCAATAATCTTAACCACTAATATAATAAAAATGACAAGTAAAAATGTTTTAGCAGCATTATGCTTCATCAGCCTGCTTACAGCAGGATGTTCCTCCAGCAAAAAAAATACAGCTGACAAAGGAGGAATCCAATCACTGGGAGAAGTCTACAAAAACGACTTTTTAATTGGTACGGCATTAAATAATGCACATATCCTCGAAAGAGATTCGATGGCCAACCGGTTAATTAAACAACAGTTCACCGCCGCTACTCCCGAAAATATTATGAAGGCTGAAGTTATTCATCCTGCATGGGACAGGTATAATTTTGAACTGGCGGATAAATTGGTGGAATATGGAAAAAAGAACAACATTAAAATTAATGCGCACACATTGATCTGGCATAGCCAGGTGCCGGCTTTCGTGAGGGGAATAAAGAGTGCAGACAGTATAAGAACATTTTTTACTAACCACATTACGACCGTGGCTTCAAGATACGATGGAAAAGTGGAATCATGGGATGTGGTAAACGAAGCATTAAATGAAGATGGCACCATGCGCAATTCCTTATTCCTTAAAAACCTTGGGCCCGATTATATAGTGGAGGCATTCCGGCTGGCACAAAAAGCAGCACCCAATACACTGTTGTATTATAACGACTACAATATTGAAGCCCCAAAAAAGAGAGCAGGTGCACTTGACATCGTTAAAAAAATTCAGGCAGCCGGCGTTAAAATAGATGGAGTGGGTATACAGGGCCATTGGCATTTAGGTAAAGTACCGTATCAACACATTGAAGAAAGTATTGAAGCTTTTGCCAAACTGGGTGTTAAGGTAATGTTCACCGAATTAGACATCAGTGTATTGCCTAACCCGCTGAGAGGAAACGTAGCAGATATTAGTGCCAGGGCAGATGATAATGCCAACAAAGGCAACCCTTATGTAAATGGTTTGCCTGATTCTGTGCAATATGCACTTGCAAAAGATTACGAGCAACTGTTTAAACTGTTCTTAAAACATAAAGATAAAGTTACCCGGGTTACTTTTTGGGGTGTGGAAGACGGTGGTAGCTGGTTAAACGGTTTCCCTGTTAGAGGAAGAACCAATTATCCTTTATTATTTGATAGAAAATACCAGGCTAAGCCCGCATTTTATAGCGTATATAATCTTAGAAAATAATCAACCCTACACCACCTATTATGATTGCAGGTGAACACCGGTAATTGAATATCGTTTACTAAAGTGTGGTTATTTAACCGCCGCCAGGGTGCTCAACCTCTGACGGCGGTTATTTTTTTCCAGTTAATGTAACATTGAAATAGTATCTGTTGGACCCAGGTAACTTTTATTTACACCGCCAAAGTCGGGCACCAGTTTTTGCAATACTACCCCGGGAGTAACCACCCAGTATTTTAATACATGTTTACCGGGCTGAAGGATGTTGTGCCGTGAGATTTTAATAATGATATTATCACCCACCCATTTGTAATTTATGCCGCCTTCTGTTGCCTTATCGTCGTTATTGATACTAATAATCTGTGGGGTTTCATCATCTACAGAAATAGCATATTGTAAACCGCCTGGAGTATTATGAAAATTTAATGTTGGCGAAAAATAAGCACTGATGCTGAAAGCTCCATTGCTGCTGGTGTAAAATTCATATTCCAGGTGTGGTGCATTGCCACCTGGTAGCTGTACTTTTGCAGTTACCGGAAAAGTGGTAATGGCCGAGCCTGTTCTTCCATGGTCGGGCAATACCTGCCAGCGAATGGCAGCGCTGTTTACTGCTTTTGTAAAATGATCCGCATCAATAGCCACATAACGGTTGAGTTCATAAAACACCGGACGTTTTTTGTTTTTAGCAACCGTCCTCATAAATACCGGTATCTTTTTGTCGGCTGATTCCCTGCTATCGCTCCTCAATTCTTTATTGTTTACAACAGCCGAATCGGGGTGCAGCAATTTTACATCGGGCATCCTGTTTGTTCTTGGTTCCTGCCAGCTTCTGTATCCAATATGCGTTTGGCTCATCATATGGTTCCACTTTCCGTTGTTCAGGGTATGGTATTCTTTTGTGATCAGCGAATCCCTGTTGAATAATTCCTTTACCTGGCTGGCATAGGTGTTGGTACTGATATTTTTATTTTGATACGCCCATTTGTTCAGCGCAACATTGTAGTACATATTGTTCAGGTTGGCACAGGCTTTTACCGGGTGCATCACCAGTTGAAAATAAGCGGAAGCGTAAGCCGGGGGTAATTTTTTTCCTATTGCTGCTGCTTTTGTTGCTAACGCTGTGTATTCTTTCACCACATTTGCAAATTCATTGTAGTTGTCAATGCTGTAGGTATCAGCATCCACCATCTCTGGTTTACGGCGGCTGTTGTACTTGCTGTATTTGGCAATGATATCGGCAATTTCCGTAGCATATTCCTTTCCAAATTGGCCGGCACTCCACTGCCGGGTATATTTTTGCAGGTCTGCTGCACCAATTTTATCGGGGTTCCAGGCATAATCCAGGAAGAAAGAAATGGGAAACTCCATTGGTTTTATGTCGCCTACATTTACAATCCAGATGTCCCTTACATTGTGCTCGTAAGCCAGGTGCATTTGCTCCCATACCCTTGGAATGGAGATGGTGTTAAGCCATTTGTAATTCCTGGGCCCGCCCACGTAATCAAAATGATAATAAATACCATAACCACCTTTGCGGGGCTTTTCATCCAGCCTGGGCAACTTGCGTAAATTGCCCCAGTTGTCGTCGCATAAAAGCAAGGTAACATCATCGGGTACACGCATTCCTTTATCGTAGTAATCCTGCACTTCTTTGTACAAGGCCCACAACTGCGGCTGAGCCTCAGCAGGTTTTTGAGTTACGGCTTCTATAATTTTTCTTTGGTCTTTTACAATTTTTTCCAGCAGGCCTGTTGCTGTTTCCCTGGTCATTGGTTCATCACCATCACCCCGCATACCCACTGTAAGTAAGCTTTCATGCGATCCCATGTTTTCAATCCCCTTTTTCCAAAACTCCCGCAGCACGGTGTCATTTTTAGTATAATCCCAAACTCCCTTGCCAAATTTTTTCCATTCCTGTTGTGCCCTTAACATAGGCTCATGATGTGAAGTGCCCATTACGATGCCATATTCATCGGCCTTGACGGGGTTTAAAATGTCATCGGTATTAAAGGCGCTGCCCCACATAGCAGGCCACATATAATTCCCTTTCAGCCGCAGTATCAACTCAAATACTTTTTCATAAAATGAATGATTAAAACCACCAAAGGTTGCTTTGCTCCAGTTACTCAGGCACGGCGCTTCATCATTAATAAAAATTCCCCTGTATTTTACTTTTGGAGCATCTGTAATCATTGCATTTGTGTTAATGTACAGACCGGATTGTTTTTTTGCCGGTACATCAGCCCACCAGTACCAGGGCGATACCCCCATTTGTTTTGATAATTCAACAACACCGTAGGCAACACCTCTCCGGTCGCTGCCTGCTATAACCAATACCTGGCTGCCAGGTTGCAGTAAAGTGCCTGCATCAATGGTTTGCATTTGGTATGCTTCCCATTTGCCGGTTATGGATTGAGTGTTTAAAAGTTTTTTATTATGAAGGGCTTTTATTAAAGCTGATTTATCTACACTTCCAATAACAATCTGGTGGCGATACTGTTTATTGAACTGGTAGGTAATTACCAGCTTTTTACCGGTAACCATTTCAATATCCTGTTGCAGCATTTCGGCTACTTTTTTTACCAGGGGATAATCGGTGGTATCCACGCATATTACTGCATTGGCAATGTTGAAGCTGGTAACTGATGTGGAAATAATCTGTGCATTCATTTCAAAGGAACTGAATGCAATCAGCAAGGCAACAAACAATTTTATTTTTCTTGTATGAACCGTAATGTGTTTTATCATTTGGGGTGATTTTGTTTATCAACTATTACTTAATTCCCGTTCCGCAGTATTGTATGATGATTATTTGCCTTCTTATGTGGGCCGTGACCTCGTATTGAACAGTATTGCAAATAATGCAGGAACAGAAGCATTGTTAATTGATTGATATTTTCATTTTTAGATATTGTTTAGTTGTAACAATAGTTAAATATTGGGCTTAGCCAGGTTTAGCAGGATGTTATTTAAACATTGCATCATCGCCACTGTAACGCAGGTATTTAAATGACGCACTATTGTTGCTGCTTTTGCCGGATGAGGTAGCATACATTCCAAAAAAGCAACCGATAAACCCGCCTGCTACTTTTGTACTTAAAAACTTAGCGTCTACCTTATCCTTTAAAACCTGCCATTTTCCCGGTTGGATGGCATAATGAAAACTGTAAAATTCACCGGCCGCATCAATACGCAATTGTACATTTTTAGTATCTGCAGCCAGCGGTATTGTAGCCAGTTCATCCATGTTTTTGCTATCGGCATTGCTTTTAAATAGTTGCAGCACGGGAGCTCCATTCTCTGTAGATTTGCTAAGGAAATAAAAGTGTTTTTCGTCCTGGAAAATAACTAATCCTGCTTGCTCATTATTTGAACCTGCCGAAAAATTTAATTCGGTTTCTGTACTGCAAACCAAATGTTGCTGACGTTTTCCAATAAAGGATGGATTGCCTGTTTCCATGCAGGTTTCCGGTTTCAGTTGTAAGGTAAGCCCTTCGTTTTTACTGAGCGAAAAAGAACTGCTGTCGCAGCTTCTTAAAAACACCAGCGAGGCGTCCAGTTCTTTTTCAAATGAAAGGGTGTAAGCAAAGTTACCGCTTTGTGGTAGCGCATTTTGCTTTACTTCGTTAAAGTTGGCTGTGTAAGCGTATTTAACCTCCCTGCTGTCGGGGTTGATAATTGGCCATTCGTTTTTCCATTCCACCGGAGCTATAAAAGTTTCCCTTCCTGTATTGTAGTAGTCACCTGTATATGGCCTGCAGCCTAAAAATACAGCGTAGGTTTTTCCATCAGGTCCTTCCACAAATTGTGCATGGCCGGTGGATGTTACAGGGTGCTTTCTGTCGTCGGGTAAATCTCTTTGTGTAAGAATAGGGTTGTGCTCGTACGGAACATACGGCCCCCAAACGGCGTTGCTCCGCAATACAACCTGCGAATGATTGACGGAAGTGCCTCCTTCGGCAGCATACAAATAATACCATCCGTTCTTTTTCAGAATATGCGGGCCTTCAATCCACACCGGCTTTTTGCTTAAATCAACACCACCATTAACGAGTATTTTTTCTTCTCCAATCACTTTTAAATTCACCGGGTCAATTTCGTACATCCTGATGGTACGATGGCCCGAATATAAGGGTTTGTAACCGGGGGCATCGCTGTTATAAATGATGTATGCTTTGCCGTTATCATCGAAATAGATGGAAGGGTCGATGCCTTTTACCTGCGGTAACTTTATGGGATTGCTCCAGGGGCCTGCAGGATCTTTGGCTGTAACAACAAAATTGCCATCATGGTCAATATCGGTACAGGTAACATAGAATGTGCCGTTGTGATAACTGATGCCGGGTGCAAATAATCCTCTAGTCATAGCTTCGCCCATAAAATCCATCTGCGATGTTCTGCTGATCACATTACCAACCTGTTTCCAGTTTTTTAAATCTTTGCTGTGAAAAACCGGAAGGCCGGGGAAGTACGAAAAAGTAGAGTTTACCAGGTAATAATCTGTTCCGGCCTTCACGATACTTGGATCAGCATAGAACCCACTTAGAATTGGATTTACAAAAGTGATTGACTGGGCCCCTGCAAATTTTTCATTAAGCAGGCAACAGGCAAACAGGTATACTAATATTTTCTTTTTAATTTCCATCATACGGTAGTGATTTTAATTCCTTATTTGTTATTGATTTAGCCAGCAATTAAAGTGTGTATTCCTGCTGATATTGGGAAGTCGTATAGTACTGCATTTTTTTATGCCGGGGCCTGGTAGCAGTTACTGATGCGGTATTATTTAACTGGTTTAAAAGGCACGCCCAATACTGCAGTCAAAGCCGGCTTAGCCTGCTTTTTCCTGTCCCATAACAACGGATAGTTTGTTCTGCCTGGTATGGGGTAATCATTCTTCCAGTTCATACCATCGTCGATACCCCATAATGTTACCCTTGCTATTTTATCCCGCTTTTTATAAAAAATGGAAAACAATTCTTCATATCTTTTGGCCAGTATCATTTGCATGTTTTCGGGCAAACCTTTTTGATAAGGATCCAGGAAAGATTTGAATTCTTCCAACTGGAATTGCCTGTCGGCCATACCCTGGCCAATTATCTGGCCCTCTTTCGTTAAAGGAAGTACATCCACATCCAGCTCTGTTATCATTACTTTTACCCCGCAGGCGGCATATGCATCAATGGCATCTTCTATGTATTTGGTTTTAGGATAATTCAATCCCCAGTGCCCCTGCATACCCACACCATCAATCCGAATCCCCTCTTTCTGCAGCATCTTTACCAGTCGTACTATACCATCCCTTTTTTCCGGTCGCCATGCATTAAAATCGTTGTAGTATAATTCTGTATTGGGTGCATACTGCGCTGCAAACTTAAATGCATACTTTACCAGTGTATCGCCATTGCCAAATGCATTCACCCAGGTGGTTGGGCGATAACTGCCATCATTGTTGATTACTTCATTCACCACATCCCAGGCATGCACCCTGCCCGCATACCTTCCGGCAACCGTTTTAATATGACTCCTCAATCTTTCTATTTGCTCTTCCTTTGTATTCGGCTTTCCCGAACTATTGGTAAAAAACCAGGCAGGGCATTGGTTATGCCACACCAGCGTATGCCCGATAATAAACATCTTGTGTTTTTCGCCAAATGCAACATAGTCATCCGCCGGCCCATAATTATATACACCCGGTTCCGGATTGATCAGGGCGGCCTTCATCACATTTTCAACCGTTATTGAATTGAAATGCCGGAGCAGAATATCCTGCGACCTTTTGTCGGCACCAGATGTTATGGATGGGTTAACAGCTGCCCCCAACAGGAAAGCATCCTTGTACACCTCTTTTAAAACCCGATCTGCAACAGGCGTTCTGTTGGAATTTTGCGCTTTGCTGCAACAGCCAATAATAACCGCCGTTACAAGCATCAAAAATGGTAGGCGTTTCATATAATGCTATTTACTTTTTTGTTTTTATTCTTATTACCGTTAACGACATGGGTAAAACGGGGTAATTAAAATTTTTGCCTGCCTTAAACCCGGAGGTTACCGGAACAATATTTTTACTGTTTTCCATGCTGTTCTCTCCGTCAGCCTGCCCGGTGAGTGTAGTTTGTTCTGCCAGTGAATTAATATTTTTAAACCCGGAAAGATTCACTTTCATTGCTTTTACTTCTTTTCCAAAATTCACCAGTTTTAAAATGATATCTCCTGTTTTGCTGTCCTGTACACAGGATGCGGCGAGTGCAGAATCTTTGTTATCTTTTGTGATAACATTACTGAAATAAATGTCCCCGCTGTTTACAGAAAACATTTTTTGAACATAGTAATTGGGGGTTGCAACAAGGTGGGTATTGTCAAAAAATATCATGTCGGTTTTCCATTGCGTAAAATTCTTTTTTGCAAGCAGGGGAGCATAAGATGCCATTTTTACAACATCCCCATTGCGTTCCATCGCCGTCATATAAATTGCTTCTGCAATCGCATTGCTCAGTTTATTTCCCCAGGATGCATATTCCCCAAGGTATACCTGGCCATCTTTCCTGTTGTACTGATCGTAGCGGTATTGATTGCTGATGAACCAATCCGGGTTGGTATAATAATGTTCGTCTATAACAGGAACCTTTAGGTTATTTGCAATCTTCCAGCCTTTATCGAAATCTTCGCCACTATGAAATGGTCCTGATGTACCAATTACAGTTATCCCAGGATATTTTTCTTTTACGGCGTTAAATATCATGGGGAAACGTTGTTCAAATTCAGGGGTGATCTTGTCTTCATTTCCAATTCCCACATATTGAAGATTAAATGGTGCAGGGTGGCCGGCGGCTGCACGTTTGGCACCCCATACAGAAGTAACCGGGCCATTGGCCCATTCTACCAGGTCTAATACTTCCTGTATATATTCCTTCATTTCTTCCATGGGTATTGCCCTTTGCCCGGTACCTCCAATACGCCAGGTACCACCGGAATTCTGGCAACTAACGGCAGCGGGTAACACCGGTAATGGTTTGGCACCAATATCTTCACAAAACTGGAAATATTCATAATAACCCAGTCCCGCTGTTTGGTGATACCCCCAGATATTTCTTTGTTCTACCCGTTGCTCTAATGGCCCGATTGTGTTTTTCCAGCGGTACATATTTCCTAAACCATCGCCATGAACAAGGCAACCACCGGGGAAACGGATGAAGCCGGGCCTGATATCTGCCAGTAGCTGTGCCATGTCTTCCCTCAATCCATTGGCCCGGTTTTTAAATGTTTTTTCAGGAAATAAGGATACTACATCTATGGCTATTTTCCCTTTTGTAGTAGCCAGTATTACAAGTTTTGCAGTATCGTGCCCTGCATTAGCGGTTAGGCTGGCGGTGTATTTTTTCCAATCGCCGTTGGAAGTTGACAATTGGGTTTCTGCCAGCACTTTACCCTGGGGTGTTTGCAGACTTATCGTAAATGCAACAGGTTCTTTACCCAGTTGCTTTGCAAACATGGAAAAATTATACCGCTCGTTTGCCTTTACAACGATGCCGTCAAATCCTGTATTTTTCAAACCTACTCCTGCAGCGGGGCCGGTATATTTTGCTTCATTGCCTACATGCTCAATGTCAAGCACCACATAATGGGGGTTGTTGGGGTGTACCGGTGCAAATGATTCCACACTTATTCTTCCGTATGAAAAACCGGGAGCAATATATTCCCAGTAAGACAGCGGATGCCAATCCTTTTGTTCGGCTGGATTATACTCGAACGAACGGTTTTGAACCTGCTCTGCATACAATCCGCCATCAGCCGAATAATTAATATCTTCAAAAAACAATCCGAATAAATCAGGACTGATTTTTTTACCAGCCTGCATTTTTTTGCCTGTTGATTGGGCGGTAACCTTCACCGGATTACAAATAAATAATCCAATGAGTAAGGCAAGCGTAAACGGGTAAAGGATATACTTCCCATTATGCCTGGTATTGCTTTTCATATTCAAGACTGTAATTGATTTATAATAGTGATTTGTTTATTTGTGTTTCCTGTCCAAACACCTTTTTCATCCATCGTCAAATTAAATTTTGTACCGCACAAATCCAGTTTAACTTTCTGTGCCGGGCGCTAAAATGCGGGCTCTTTTTTCCAGCGGTTACCTTTACCAGGTACAACTCCTTCGAACTATTGTGCTGCCTTTTTTTCATATTGTAATAATTTATTTGCCCATGGAATGAAATACTTAAAATTGGGTCCATCGGTATGTCCGCCATCATGTTGCCGCCACGCTAATTCACCATCAAGTAAAGCGGTAAGCACCGGTGGCATTTTTTCTTTCATATAATCATTGGAAACTCCAAAGTCTCTTGCTCCCAGCAATTTAAATACAGCACCGGCTGCCACAGTTGCCATATAACTACCCGTTTGATCCAGCCACTTTGCGTCGCCTTTTTCAGGAATACCATAACTAATAAATGTTGGACGCGGGGCAGCCATTGCAATCAGTTCATGTGAATCAACCGGCAAATCACAACCGGTTTTACTGCCAAAGCCTGCTTCTGCTGCTCCATATTTCATATAGTTTCCGCACATCCAATAAAATCCTCCGCCGGTAAGGCTTTCTACTGCTTCACCAAATACACGGCGGTGCAGTGTTGCGCCACCCTTGCCGGAAGAACCAATTAATCCGGCTGCAAAGCGGGGTTCAAATGCCAGCGTCACCAATGCTGCTTTTCCATATCTTGATACCCCTTCAATGCCTACTTTTTTGGCGTCTACCAAAGTATCTGTTTCCAGGTAGTCCAATGCCCGTGCGGCTCCCCAGGACCAGGCACGCAACGCTCCCCAGTCATCGGGTTTGCGGGGCTGGCCTTTATTTACCAAACCAATAATGCCTCTTGTAAGCCCGGCACCGTTATCCGCCTGTATGCTATTGGGATCAAGTGTTGCATACCCCCAGCCGGCTGCGAGTAATTGTTCTGTGGGAGATAAATTTTCTACGGCCGGAAGCGCAAAGAAATTAGGACCGGCCAGTTTTGTAATTGGGCTGTACACTGGGTATTTTTCAAAGATGGTTTTCAATGAAGTATCAAACTGTATCATCATCGCCTTAAAGGCTGTATTCAGTTTTTCCATCTCAGGAGCGGAAGGTTGTGCAGGTGCCGGAAAAGATGGAAATCCAAACATCATTAATACCGGTACCGGTCCTTT
This sequence comes from Ferruginibacter sp., assembly GCA_031424955.1. Lineage (GTDB taxonomy): Bacteria > Bacteroidota > Bacteroidia > Chitinophagales > Chitinophagaceae > Ferruginibacter. The sequence continues at coordinate 12,402 of JANPIJ010000050.1, forward strand.
TACATTTGCAGGCAATACCACTGTCATATTGATGTCCACATTGATTAAAGGATATTCACTATTATCAACATGACCCGTTAACTGCCTCACGATAGCAGGGGTACGGCCAATAAATTCCCTGTCGGTAATCTTTACAACCCAGGTAACTTTTGGTATTTTTGCAGGGATACGGCCATACATTTCCGTTTCCAGGTCTGCTGCTATTTCAGGGCGGCGTTGCTTCCACCACATATCGGCGTTGGTTACTTTTTTTCCAGCCTTTGTAGTGAATACATTTGGTAATTGCGGGCAGGGATTAGCCAACGATTCATCGTAATTGGCATGGTTGGTTGCCGACTCGTTTCCACTTGGGCCTGGTCTCAATTTCTTTATGCCCAATTGCTGCAACATATGATCACTTGCCTGCTGCGATGTAAACGTAACAGGTTTTGGATATTTACTACTGTCAATTACAGTTACCTGTGCACGAACATTGGTAAAAAAATACAGTGATAACAAAATCGGTAAAACTTTTTTCATTGAATCGTTCATTTAAAAAGAGTGAGAAGTCCTTTATTTGTACTCGTATATTTTATGGTGTTGAATGTTCCATTAACCAATGGTTAGACCACTTCACCTGTTGATACTGGTCTCCCTTCAATCGCCTGCGTGTTACCTCTTTCATTTAAACAAAACTCTTTCACCTGCCTGTAAATGCTCTACAGTTTACTTTTTTAGCGTTCAATGTGATTTTATTTTTTACCGGACAGTTTAATTGTGTCAAGCCGGTTCTGTATTGGTACATCAATAGCTGTATTGGATGTAATGAGCATCGTGTCGGGGGTACAGGATTAATATGTTTTCACCTGGTACCTATGCAGCCAGGCAGCAAATCATACCCATGCCCGGCTACTGTGTAAGAAAAGAATAACAATAAAAACACAATCGTTTTTTTCATTAATGGCGGTTTTAAACGTTGTCGGGAAAAAGATAGTTGCTCATGAATTCCGGACAGGCATTGTGAAAGATTGATTATATATTGAATCAATGTCGTTTAGTGAAGTTATTTGAGTGTCGGGTGAGTGCTGTCCACGGCTCGTCGCCGACTAACCAATCGATATTGAATATTGAATGACTACTGCATGATGTTTTTATTTTTTGCGCAGAGATGATTGCCGAATGATAAATTCCGAATTTATAATTATCCTGTTTGTGTTGTTTATATTGCTTACACCATTTAAATGATTTATTAAATTGCGTGCAGTAATTTCACCCATATCTTTACCCGGGTTATTAATAGTGGTAAGTTGGGGATCAACAATTTTGCTAATCGCATCATTGTTAAAACCCACAATGGCAATTTCATCAGGCACCTTTACTCCATGTCGTTTTAATTCCTGCATACAAACAGCTGCTTCAAAATCATTGGTTACAAACAAACCATCCGGAATGGGATCCATTTTTAAAATTTCATGCGCTGCTTCCAGGGCACTTTCTTCACTTAAATCTTTTACCAGCACCAGGTTTTCATCATATTCAATACCAGCATCAAAAAGGGCATCGGTGTAGCCACGGTGGCGCTGATTATAAACGTTTCTTTTCAGATTGGATGTAAGTATAGCGATACGCTTACATTCCTGTTCCACCAAATGCGTAGTGGCAATGTAGCCACATTTATAGTTATCAATAATTACATGGGTTTTGTCACTGGTTTCGTCCACACGGTCGAAAAATATAACCGGAATTTTTTTTTCAAAAAATGGTTTAAAATGGTCCAGGTTTTGGGTGGTGAAGGATAAGGAGGCGATCAGGCCGTCTACTCTTTTGTGAAAAAGATTTAGTGCATTGGCCATTTCTTTTTCATAGTTTTCGCCGGAGTGAGTAATAATAATATTATAACCTGCTTCGGCGGTAATTTTTTCAATACCTGATAGTACAGAGGTTATGAAGTTACTGTTAAGTTCATGTAATACAATGCCAATGGTATGAGACTTTTGCTTACGCAGGTTACTGGCAAAGTTGTTATGCCGGTATCCCATTTCCTCCGCTTTACTCACTATCAGATTTGCAGTGGATTTTCTGATGACTTTATTATTATTGAGTGCCCGGCTTACGGTAGCTGCCGATAAATTTAGTTCTCTGGCAATGTCGTAAATCGTGATTTCTTTTACCATTATGCTAAGTGGAACAAATGAGTTTCACCGCTAAGATAGGAATATTTAGAAAAGATTTTGCAATCGGTTGTATATTCTGGAAAAAAAGCTGTTTTACATCAGTAAAGTTTTTATTAGCGGTATATAATGTGAGTTTTACAACACATTAATACCTGTAAAAGAAACATTTAACAATAGGATATTAACGATAGCTATAATTAGAAATTTTGATATAAAGTTATGCTAAATGACAGGAAACAGTTCAAAAACTGTTTTTCTTGTAACCGGTTTCAATTTCTTTTTTATCAACTGGATGTTAACGATTAATTGCTTAATGAAAAATATCTCCCCTCTATTTATTTATAGGATGTCATTCTTTATTATGAAGAGAGGAATTACTTTTATTAAATGGCTGGCTAAAAAAATCCCACACTTCATTTTTATCATTTATCACTACCGTACTGCGAAAATCCTTCCGGCGTTTGGTGAAGAAAGAAGGGGCATAACCTTCCCGGTCCAATTTAATGGTAAAGCGGATTTTAGCAGGTGTTTCCCCCGAGCTATATTTTTGTGTCTTCTATCAAAGCGGAAACCCACAAAGCAACCGGTTGCACAGCAGTTTTATCTGTTTTATGTGAGTCCGTCACCCCGGAATGTTTTATCTTTTCCTTTCACAATTCAAATTGTAAGGTGATGGTTAAAATGGTACTCGTTTATATTTTTGTTATACTTGTTAATTACCAGTCCCATGGGCAGCAGGGGCTTCCCGTTTACCCGGATTCCATTTTTTCTACATACTATCAGCAGCGGACGAGCCTTTTTGAAGCGATGCCGGCAATGCAAAACGAGATCATTTTTGCCGGCAACAGTATTACCGATGGCGGGGAGTGGGCCGAACTTTTCAATGATGAAAGGATCAAAATCCGTGGCATCAGCGGCGTTGTAACTTCCGGCATTATCCATCGTTTGCCCGGTATGGCAGCCAGGAAACCCGCCAAAGTATTCCTGCTCATAGGGACCAACGACCTGGCGGGGAATATTCAACCCGACTCGGTCATAAAAAATATTTTTATCATTTCAGATTACCTGCACCGTCAATCTCCTTCCACCAAAATATTTGTACAAAGTATTTTACCGGTTAATAAAAAGTTTGGAAAATTTGGAGGGCATACGGGCAATGCCGAAAAAATAAAAACGGTGAATGCCGCTTTGCAGGCTGCGGCTGGCAGTCATGCGTACACGTATGTAGACCTGCATACCGCATTCAGTAATAAAGATGGATTGCTCAGGGAAGAACTGACCAACGATGGCCTGCATCTTACCGGTGATGGCTACCTGCTTTGGAAACACCTGGTATATCCTTATGTGTACGGGCTTCAAACAAACCCGGCATTGATTCCGGCGCCGCAGCAACTGGTTTGGGGTAACACATTTTTCCCGTTGTATCAATGTAAAACCATTGTTGTAAAAGATGTGGCATTGCAGGGGGAAGCCATTCGCTTACAGCAGATGATGGCAAAAAAAGGATGGCAGATGAAGATTGAACAGCGGGCTGAAATAGGAGCGCCTTGCATTTACCTGCAAACCGGCTTGCCACAAACATTTCATTCAAATAAGGAGGCTTATGGAATTGATGTAAAAGAAAAAAGTGTAACCATCAGCGCCAATACCACACAGGGGATATTCTATGCCTTGCAAAGTTTTGAGCAGTTGTGCAGGAGTGGGGTTATGGTGCCGGCCTGTCATATCCTCGAACAGCCCGCATTTGCCTGGCGTGGGTTTATGAATGATGTAGGCCGCAATTTTCAATCGGTGCAATCATTAAAGGAACAAATAGAAGTGATGAGCCGATACAAACTCAACATTTTTCATTTTCATTTCACCGAAGATATTGCGTGGCGCCTGGCCATGAAACAATACCCGCAGTTAACGGCGCCGGAAACCATGCTGCGCAATAAGGGCATGTATTATACCGAAGCCGACATGAAAGAACTGATTGGTTACTGCAAGGAAAGATACATTACCCTGGTGCCCGAGATTGATATGCCCGGGCATAGCGCTGCTTTTAAAAGGGCGATGGGTTTTGATATGCAGAGCGACAGCGGCATGACTGCAATTAAAAATATACTGAAGGAGTTTTGCGATACATACAATCTGCCATATCTCCACATAGGGGCGGATGAAGTAAAGATCACGAATAAAAATTTTGTACCGGAAGTAACGGCCCTGCTACAGGGCCTGGGAAAAACAGTGATTGGCTGGCAGCCAGGCGGTAATTTTAATCAAAGCACCATTTGCCAGTTATGGATGGACGATAATGGAAAAATCGCTTCTGATGATTCGCTGAAATACATCGACAGCCGGCATCTGTACCTGAATCACATGGATCCGCTCGAAGCGGCTACTACGATTTTTAACCGCCGGTTATGTGATAAAGATAAAGGCGATGCCCAGGCATTGGGGGCTACGCTTTGTGTGTGGCACGACCGTGCTGCCAGGAGTGAAGCCGATATATTAAACATGAATGCGGTGTACCCCGGCATGATCAGTTTTGCAGAAAGAAGCTGGCGCGGCGGTGGCCACAAAGGTTGGGTCACCAACAACACCGATGTTAACATGGCAAAGGATTTTGCCGCCTTCGAAAATAACTTGCTTGATCATCAGCAACAATATTTTAAGGATTTATCCTTTCCCTATGCGGCCCAGTCTGCATCAAAATGGAAATTGTACGGACCTTACGATAATGCAGGAACGCTGAATAGAAAATTTACTCCTGAGGTAAAAGGTTTTGATGAAAGCCTGCTCCGGACAGCTTTGGAAGTAATAGGGGGAACGATTATTTTAAAACACTGGTGGGCGCCATTGGTAAAAGCCGTGCTTACAAATCCCAAAGAAAACAGCACCTGGTATGCCACTCAAAAAATATGGAGCGATGAAGACAGGACCGCCAATTATTGGATCGGCTTCAACAACCTCTCCCGGTCACCGGCCAGCCATTCATTGCCTGCAGGTGCATGGGATGATAAACAAAGTGCCGTATGGGTAAACGGTCAGTTGATTGAACCACCGGTCTGGAAGCGGGCGGGGCAAAAAGGGAATCCCGAAATACCGCTGGTGGATGAAGGGTACGAATACCGGGAACCAACAAAAATTGGATTGAAAAAAGGATGGAATACAGTCTTGATAAAAGCGCCTGTCGGAAGTTTTAAAAGTGGCGACTGGCAGAACCCTGTGAAGTGGATGTTTAGTTTTGTAGAAGCAGCAAACTCCAGAGACTGATCAGCCCTCATCAAGCAGTCTTGCAAAATGATTTCCCAGGCGATGGCAACCTCACAATAATTTGTTGTAAAACAATATGGTAAAATATATTTTTATATTATTGGCATTTACTCCAATTTTTGCCGGCGCACAATTGCAACCGGCAAAAATATTTTCAGACAATATGGTTTTGCAGCGCAATAAGCCCATTCATATATGGGGCAAAGCTGCACCAGGGCAAACGCTAAGCATTACTGTTGCCGGTGAAAAGAAAACAATCGTTGCAAAAGCTGATTCATCCTGGAGCGTTTATTTTAAAAAGCAAAAAGCCAATGCCCGGCCACAGTCCATCTTCATAACAAGCGATAAAGAAAAGATTGAATTGAAAAATATCCTGGTGGGGGATATATGGCTATGCAGTGGCCAAAGCAATATGGAGTGGACGATGCAAAAGGAAATTCATTGGGCAGAAGAAATTAAAAATGTTCATCAGCCCCTGATTCGCTTTATCAATCCGCTACCGGCGGGCAGGTATGTGTATGGAATGGCTTATTCCGATTCGCTCCATAAAAGATTATCAACGGACAATTTTTATTTATGGAATGGATGGAAAGTGAGTGACAGCAACACTATCAATACCATGAGTGCCGTGGCTTATTATTTTGCAAAACAAATTGTGCAGCAGGAAAATATTCCTGTTGGTTTGATCAACCTTTCTATCGGCGGGGCACCCATTGAAACCTTTATCAGCAAGGAAGCCATGCAGGCTAATGAAAAATTCGTGGCCAAATTAAAAGGGGATTGGTTGCAAAATGACCACCTGCCACAATGGACAAGAGAACGGGGTGCACAGAATGTGGGCAATCATGCGAATGGCTTTAGGGATGAGCAGGGGTTGAATCATGTCTACAAACCCGGCTTTGCTTTTGAAGCCGGCATAAAGCCCATTGTTTCAATGCCGGTCACAGGAATTCTTTGGTACCAGGGAGAATCAAATTCTCTGGAGGCTGCAAGGGTAGCAGAATACAGGGCGTTGCAAAAATTACTGATGGAGGATTATCGTACACAATGGAAACATCCAGCCATGCCGTATTACTGGGTGCAACTATCATCTATTGACACGGCCCGTTACCAATCGAAGTATTGGCCCGAGTTTAGGGATGAGCAACGGCTGCTGCTAAACGAAGTCAACAATGGCGGCATGGCAGTTTGCAGCGACATTGGTTCAAAAAATGATGTGCATCCCACCAACAAAAAAATGGTGGGGGAAAGGCTGGCCCGCTGGGCTTTGAACAGGGATTACCATCATAAAAATATAGTGCCTTCCGGGCCGCTCCCGCTAAAAGCGATTTATAAAAAGGGAAAGTTGATTATTTCGTTTAAATATGCGGATGGATTAAAGACTTCGGATGGTAAAGAATTAAGCGGTTTTTCGCTGGATGGCGTTATGGAAACAACCGCCAGTATTCAAAATAAGCAGATCATCATAAACTGCGAAACCAAACCTTTCTTTGTGTATTATGCCTGGAAACCTTTTACAGATGCCAACCTGGTAAATGGAGCAAACTTACCGGCGTCTACCTTTAAGCTAAGGATAAATTAAGTGCGGGGAATTGAAAATAAACAATTGTAAATAGCAACGTTTTACGGGAACAGGTAACAATTCAGGAGCTTGTTTTGTATAGAAAAATTCCTGTAAACATTTGTGCTGATACTGATAAACCATCCAAACCACTTACAACTAACTTTAATCCTTTAGTATCTTTTTATTAAATTGTGTGATTCAGATTCACATAGTATGGAAAGCAAAGTTCCAACAATAAGGGAAATCGCCAAAAGGCTGAATATTTCCATATCTACCGTTTCCAGGGCTTTGAGCGATCATCCCGGTATTGGAACCGGCACTAAGGCGAGGGTTCGGGCATTGGCTAAAGAATTGAACTACGAGCCCAATATCACAGCAATTTTTTTTAAACAAAAGAAAACCTTTGTAATCGGGGTTATTCTTCCATACATAAGAGAGGAGTTTTTTTCTGAAGCGATCAGTGGTATTGAAACGATGGCTCTCGAAAATAATTACACTATTTTGTTTGGCCAAAGCTTTGACGATCCCGGAAGGGAGATGCAGGTGGTAGATATTATGAAACGCCAGCGTGTTGATGGCCTCATCATTTCCTTATCCAAACAAACGAATAAATTTGAACACTTACAATCCTTAGAAAAATATTCCATACCTGTAGTGTACTTCGACCGGGTTCCACCATTTGCAGCAGCACATAAGGTGTATTGTAATATTTACAATGGCACTATTGAAATGGTGACCTGGTTATTTAAAAAGGGATACCGGCGCATCGCATTTATCAATGGCCCTGAAAGAATGAAGGCAAGCAAGGAACGCCTGGATGGATACATTGAAGGCATATCAAAACAAAAGATAAAAGTGGATATGCAGATGGTGGAACGAACCGATTTTTCGAGAGCAAGTACATGTGCAGCCATGGAAAATCTGTTGAAATTAAAATCTCCACCGGTAGCCATCATTACGTTTAACGATTATGTGCATATGGATGCTGTACAGTACGTACGCCGGCAAGGCATACAGGTAAATAAGGATATCGTTTTTGTGAGCTATGCAAACCTGCCTATTACAAGCTATACCGCAGATCCACCCCTGGTTTCAATTGAACAATTTCCTTTTGTGCAGGGGCATAAAGCAATGGAGATTATGATTAAGATACTGAATGAAAAAACCCTGAATAAGACCCTGCCTACAGAATTTTACATTGAAGAAGTGGCCACCAGGCTGGTCACCCGTCCCTGACGCCCTTCAACTAAAAGTTTCACTTTAAACAATATCAATTACTGAACCTGTAAGGCGCATTCAATTTTAAAACCTGTGCAAAGCATAGCAAACAAGTTTACAATCTTTTTTGCACAACCGTTTGCATACTTTTTCTTCAGCATCCTTCAGTACATTTATCATTCTGTTCACTGATTAGCTTTCTCAAAATAAAAAATGAAAAAATATTTCATATCACTTCCATTGTTGTTATTGTTGAATGTGTCCTACGGTCAGTTGCCAGGTAAAAGAATCAACCTTCCCCTGGGTGGTAATTCATTTGTTACGGTAAAGGCCGCCTGCGGACAGGAGGAAGTAACCAATGGGGGATGGAAAAACTGGCAGAAAAACAATACGGTTTGGAGTGTGTATGTGCAGGTGAATACGGTTGGCACATTAAACATCGTTGCGCCGATAGCAGTGCCGGTGGGGGAGAGTAAAATACAGTTTAGCATTGATAAAGAAAGCAAAAGCTTTACCGCCGGTGGCGCTGATATGAAGGAATATTCGGTAGGCCAGTGGAAGATTACGAAACCCGGCTATGTAAAAATTGATGTTCAGGGGATCAGCAAAACCGGGGCACTATTTGCCCACATCAGCGAACTGGTATTGCAGGGTTCGGCTGTAGATGATAAAACCATTTATGTAAAAAATAACGATGACAATTATTTTTACTGGGGCCGCCGTGGCCCATCAGTACATATCAATTATGATCTTTCCGAAGTTGGTGATGATATAGAGTGGTTTTACAATGAGATAACCGTTCCATCAGGCAGCGATGTAATAGGTTCTTATTTTATGGCCAATGGTTTTGGCGAAGGTTATTTTGGTATGCAGGTAAATTCCGCTACCGAAAGAAGAGTATTGTTTTCGGTGTGGAGCCCTTTTAATACCGATATCCCTAAAGAAATTCCGGGCGACAAAAAGATCGTCCTGCTTAAAAAGGGAAAGGGGGTGCATACGGGTGAATTTGGTAATGAAGGTTCGGGTGGTCAGAGTTACCTGAAGTATAACTGGAAGGCAGGGGATGCCTGTAAGTTTTTACTAAAAGCAACACCGACGGGAAATAACTTCACCAATTATACAGCCTGGTTCTACGATAATGAAAATAAAGAATGGCTGCTCATAGCCAGCTTTAGCCGGCCTGCCACCAATACTTATTTAAAAAGATTGCATTCTTTTCTCGAAAACTTTAGCCCCAACACCGGGTATATCAACCGCAAAGCATTTTATCATAATCAATGGGTGAGAACCAAAGCTGGTGAATGGAAACCCATCCATAAAATGTTTTTAACAGCCGATGCTACTGCAGGTAAAAAATTCAGGATGGATTATGGTGGTGGTGTGCAAAACGGAAAATTCTATATGGAGAATGGTGGATTTTTTAATGAGTCCGCAATACTAAAAAAGCAGTACGAGGTTTCAACACCTGCTTCAGCGCCAGCGATTGATTGGGAAAGACTGAAATAGTTATGAAAATGTATTCGCTGATTTGAACAGGTGTATATTTTGAACAACCGTTTGCATTGCTATCTTAATGATTATTGATATAGTTTTATTTTTGATTGTTGCCCACAGCTAAAGGGAATTATATTTATTACGAACAAAATCAAACTAAACATAGAATGGAAAGAAAAGAATTTTTATCCAAAACCGCCATTGCAGCCGCAGGTATGATCTTATTGCCTTCGGGCAGCTTTTTTGCGCAAACAAAAAATACCAACGTTAAAGTAGCCATCATTGGTGTGGGAGAACGTGGCATCTGGCACCTTGATCTTTTGCTAAAAAGAAATGATGTGGACGTGGTGGGTATTTGTGATATTGACGAAAAAGTAATTACCCGGGCTAAGCAATACATCACAAAGAGTGGAAAAAAACTTCCTCCTTTCTTTTCAGATAGTAAAGAAGCATGGAAGAAAATGCTGGAATTAAAAGGTGGTATCGATGGTGTCATCATTGCCACGCCATGGGAAACACACAAAGAGATGATCATTGGTTCGCTGGAAGCGGGTATAAAATATGTGGGCACAGAAGTGATGCTCGGCATCACTTTACAGGATCATTGGGATGTGGTAAAAGCTGCTGAACACAACAAAGGGCATGTAATGATGCTGGAGAATGTTTGTTACCGCAGGGATGTAATGGCCGCTTTAAATATGGTGCGCCAGGGGTTATTTGGAGAGCTGATTCATTTGCAGGGTGGCTACCAGCATGATTTACGGGAAGTGAAATTTAATGATGGCGTGCATCCTTATGGAGGTGGTGTGGAGTTTGGCGAAAAGGGTTATTCAGAAGCGCATTGGAGAACCGAACATTCCGTTCACCGCAATGGAGATCTTTATCCTACGCATGGTATCGGGCCGATTGCGCATTACATCAATATTAACAGGGGTAACCGTTTTCTTACGCTGAATTCTTTTTCATCAAAGGCAAGGGGATTACATAATCATGTGGTGAAAAAAGGAGGGGCCGGTCATCCCAATGCAAAAGTGAATTTTAAATTGGGCGATGTGGTGACTACACAAATAGGTTGTGCCAACGGGGAAACCATTTTACTTCAACACGATACTAACTTACCAAGGCCATACTCATTGGGCTTCAGGGTGCAGGGTACCGAAGGCATTTGGATGGATGTGAATAAAGGAATTCACATCGAAGGAAAATCGAAGCCACACCAGTGGGATGATGCAAAAATATGGCTGGATAAATACGACCACCCCTTATGGGCAAAGTGGAGTAAAGAAACGGAAGGCGCCGGCCACGGCGGGATGGATTTTTTTGTGATACATTCATTTATAGAATCCGTTAAAAATAAAACGGCCACACAAATGGATGTGTATGATGCCGCTGCATGGAGCGCCATCACACCGCTAAGCGAACAGTCAATAGAACTTGGAAATGAAACGGTGCAATTTCCTGACTTTACCGGTGGGCAATGGATGTACAGGGAGCCTGTGTTTGCATTAAATGACCAGTATTAATTCCTGCCTAATCTAATTTTATGATACAGTCTGTTTTGTCGGAATATGGATTTAATGATGACCCACCCCAGGTAGAAACCTTTGGTACCGGACTGATCAATCATACCTGGAAGTTAACCGTTGCTGATAAAGTATATATTGTACAACGGATCAACAGCGAAGTGTTTAAGCATCCTGAGGATATTGCTCACAATATAAATGTGATCGCTGAGTATCTTCATTCCCATTTCCCTGGATATCCATTCATAGCTCCGATTGCCAGCAGTAGTGGTAATAAAATGATTTACGATAAGAACAAGGGCTACTTCCGGATTTTCCCATTTGTGCCCGGTTCTCATTCGGTGGATGTAGTTGAAACCCCGGCGCAGGCTTTTGAAGCAGCGGCACAGTTTGGCAGGTTTTCGAAGCTGCTCAGCGGAATTGATATTAGTAAAATAAAGATAACCATCCCGGGTTTCCATGATCTTTCCCTGCGGTATAATCAATTTTTGCAAGCCTTACAATATGGCAATAAGGAGCGCATTCAGCAGTCCGCAGGGCTTATAGAAACCTTAAAAGATTGTTCCGATATCGTTTCAGTTTACGAAGGGATCATTCGCAATCCGCAATTTAAATTAAGGGTCACCCATCATGATACCAAGATCAGTAATGTGCTCTTTGATAACCATGACAGGGGGCTTTGTGTAATTGACCTGGATACAGTGATGCCGGGATATTTTATCAGCGATGTAGGTGATATGATGCGCACCTGCCTGTGCCCGGTAAGCGAGGAAGAAAAGGATTTTAGTAATTTATGCGTAAGGAAGGAATTTTATAATGCAATTGTAGATGGATATTACTCGGAGATGAAGGATGAATTGACCGAAACGGAAAAAAAATACTTTTTGTATTCGGGCAAATTTATTGTCTATATGCAGGCCATCCGTTTCCTGACTGATTACCTGGAGAACGATATTTATTATGGTGCAAAATACCCGGAACAAAATCTTGTGAGGGCAGGTAACCAGGCAGTATTATTACAACGATTATCAGAGATTTTGTAAGAGCGCAAAAGACCAGTCCTTGCATTGAAATGCACTTAATTTATTTTGACGGAGGAATGATAAAAATTGTTTGGTTCAGTTTTGCCCAAAGCAAGATATTTCCACTAAACTTATTATCTAATGCCATGGTCTAATCTGAAATCATCAGTTTAAAAACCAGTTCACTGCATGTTTTCAATACAAAGCAATTCAACATCATGATTACTTTGTAATTACTGCCTCAAAGGAAAGTGCAGGTAACGGGGTGGAATTAAACAGGTTAACAATACTGGTATTTTTATAACTGTACCATATCGTTGACTGGGTACGGGTTAGCAGAGAGTCAATAACAACCCTGTTACCATTTATGACTGCGTTTGCAGCCTGAAAATTCACGCCATCATCACTTAATTCAAATCCTTCGATTCTTGTACCGTTCACCTGCAAACCACTACCCATATCTGCATACTCAACTTCCACTTTATTATTTTGCAGCTTTATAAAAACAAGTTCCGGACCGCTCTGATTTAAATTTACCGTTTACCTCCGCTTCCTGGGCAAGATAGCCCATGGAAACCCTAAAAGTGGTTTTCTCATTTCCTCCTGAAAAAGCCATTTAATGATTCTGAAGGGGAGCTTTTCGTAAAATTTCTTTGGCCCAGTTTACATTCGCATACGTATTGGGATTAGATCCGTCAATGATAGATTGAATATCTGCATCTGAATATCTCAACGGTGCGCTTGCACCATTTGCGTTAATATTATCTCCTATATTAATAACTGTACCGCTAACAGTAGTTGATTGCGAAAATGACCAGCGGCTCATTAAAAGCAACAGGCAGCATAATCCAATGTGAGAGGGGAAATCCCTTTTTAGCAAAAGCATCGTTTTAGTTTTAGTTTGATGTAGAAATACTAAGGCTAAGTAAGCAATTAAATTTAATAAGCATGGAGTGTAATCGCTTCAAAAATGCGGTGTATTTAGTTCAATCGGGAGTAATCAGCAGGTGTTTCAAACGGGGGAAATTTGTTTCACTGAAATGTTCAACTTATTAGTGCCGGCGCTTTGGACTTGTTAAACAATCAACAACGGATTTGGTTACTGGCAAATTCAAAATAAATATTTTCTTTACTGTCAGTGCATCCTGTATTTATTCATGTTCTTTTTTTGTATCTGTAATCGCTGATGGATTATAGGCTGGGTTTTTATGTGGCCTCCCTGCGTTGGTTTCCTTTAGCCACTTAAATAATTGCTGCTTCAGGTATTTTACTATTTGCCTGTTGGCGGATGCGATATTTTTCTTTTCAGCGATATCATTCACAACATCATATAGCTCCACCATTTCATCTTCATAATTATAGATGAGTTTATAATTTCCTTCCCGTATTGCGGAACCCGGTTTGCCGCCCTGGTTACTGTAATGCGGATAATGCCAGAACAATTTCCTGTTTTGATAGGCTGGTGGTTTTGCCAGCAACTTAAAAATATTATCGCCATCAATGCTTTTATCTTTTTGATAATTTTCATTCATTGCCTTAGCAATCGTTGGATACAAATCGGCTGTACTTACCGGTAAATCAGCATTTGATCCTGCAATGATTTTACCTTTCCAGTACATGATCAGCGGCACCCTGATACCTCCTTCATATAACCAACCTTTCCCGGCCCTTAACGGTCCATTCGTTGTGGGACTTCCCTCTGCAGTGCTTAGCCCGCCATTATCCGAAGTGAAGATCACCAGGGTATTATCTTCCATATCCAGTTGCTTCATCTTCTCTAACATTCGTCCAATATTCCAATCCATGTTTTCGATCATGGCTGCATACACCGGATTGTCCTGCACCAGTCTTCTTCTCCATCCGGTTTCATACTTCATCCACGCCTCATCTTTTGCAAACCGGTCTTTATTCTGCAAACCGAATTTCTTTTGTTTCGCTTCATATTTTTTTATCAATGCGGCCGGAGCCTGCAACGGATTATGTACCGCATATAACGAATACATTAAGAAGAAGGGATTTTGTTTATTGCTCTCCATGAACGCCAGGCATTCATTGGTTAACCTGTCGGTAAGGTATTCGCCTGCCGGCCCGTCATTCAATGTTGGATTTTTATAGGGTGTAAAAAAACCACCGGTGCTGTCATTTACTCTTCCGGTTGGAGAGCCTTTGCTCCAGCCTCCTTTGTTAATCTGAAAGCCCTGGTGGCCCGGCCAGTATTTTTCTTCTTCCCCTAAATGCCATTTACCGGCGAAGAAAGTTTTATACCCATTATCCAAAGCAAATTCGCCGATTGTTTTTTCTTCCAATGCCAATTGGTAGGCAGTTGGCCGTGCAATTAATTTTTCATACGGCATGGCTTTACCATCTTCCTGCCTGCCACGGATCCAGTCGGTAACACCGGTTTTTACCGGGTACTTTCCTGTCATCATGCTGGCACGTGTAGGGCTGCATACCGGGCAGGCAGCATAACCCTGTGTAAACCGAATTCCGTTTGAAGCCAGCTGATTGAGGTTGGGCGTTTCGTAGAAAGTACTTCCGTAGGCCGTTAGATCCGCCCAGCCGAGATCATCTGCAAGAATGACGATTACATTTGGCCGTTGTTTGTTTTGAGCCTTTGTGGTAAAACAGATAAACAGGAGGGTGAGCGGTACAATAAAATATTTGACCATGACTTACGATTGGATTTATGAATTACTTTTCATCAGCATCCTTCACACACCTAAACCCAGTATGTTCAAGCCCCGTATCGGGACTGCTTTTCATTCTTCTTGCAACACGGTAGCCACTGCAGTAACTGTCGTTGCAAAGAAAACTTCCGCCACGTAACACCCGCTTTGGTGTGTAAGGATCTTGCGGATCGAAACTTTTTTGCGGGCCCTGTGGATTTGCAATGGTGTTGTTTGCCACTGACTGATAGTAGTCGTGATGATACCAATCGCTGCACCACTCCCAAACATTTCCGGCCATATCAAACAAGCCATATCGGTTGCAGTTATACGTTTTTACCGGGGCGTATTTTACAAAGCCATCCCGTTGTTCATTTAAATAAGGGAACTTACCCTCCCAGCTATTTGCTTTAGGAGCACCTGTGTTCACATGTTCATTCCCCCAGGGATAAATATTGTTTTTAAGGCCGCCCCTTGCTGCAAATTCCCACTCGGCTTCTGTTGGCAAACGTTTACCTGCCCACTTGCAGTAAGCCATGGCATCGTCCCAGCTAACCTGTACTACCGGAAAATTTTCTTTGCCTTTGATATTGCTTCCGGCACCTTCGGGATGTTTCCAATCTGCACCAGCCACCCAACTCCACCACTGCGAATAATTATTCAGATCAACAGGACCAGTAGCGGGCTTAAATACCAGCGACGCTGCCACCAGCAAACTATCGGCGGGTTTTGGAGTACCGGGCGGTACTGATTTTTTTAATTCTTCCCAATCCGGTTTGCGTTCCGCAGTGGTAACGTAGCGGGTGGCATCCACAAATTTTTGAAACTGCGCATTGGTAACTTCTGTGATGTCCATGTAAAAGGCACCAACCGTTACTTTATGCTTCGGGTATTCATCGGGTGATGCCTGTTCATTATTGGCTCCCATTTCAAATGTGCTACCGGGAATAAATACCATGCCTTTAACAGAAGTATCGCCTCCGAAAGCAACTGCAGCAGTATCAGGGCCATTGCCAAATCTCGACGGAACCTGCATGCAGGAAGTTATTGAATCATTCTCTTTTTGAACGGGTACTTTGGTGCTATTGGTTTTACAACTGTAATTGGTAACAGCCGTTACAAGCAGGATGGTAAGCCATTGCTTTGTAGCTTTTACTGTTATACTACGCAAACAACTATTATTCGGTATACACTGTTTCATTACGTCCTATTGTTTTTTTATTTGAGTTAACTTAAGTTTCATTTCGTTTACCCTGGCAGGGTGAAGTTCTGCAAGATTGTTAGTTTCACCCGCATCGGCTGCTAAGTTATATAATTGCGGCTGAGGATCATTGCCCAATTCTGTATTCGTGTCTTTATTTATCTTCGTCCCTTTTGAAGGTTCAATGTATTTCCAGTTACCCATCACCAGGGATAGGGTAGAGTTTAAAGATTGTTCAACCAGGAATTCACGTGGTTGGTTACTTTGATTGAGCAATACCGGCAAATGATTTTTACTGTCGGGCGCCTGCCCATTTTCAACAGCAACACCTGCTAAACCTGCCAGGCTTGCATACAAATCAATCTGGCTGAATAACGACTCATTTATCTTTCCCGGCTTTATTTTCCCTGGCCAGCTTACAATAAACGGAACCCTGGTGCCTGCCTCAAAAGCACTGTATTTACCGCCCCGGTAAATGCCACCTGGTTTATGATTGCCTAATTTTTCAATCGCTTCATCTTTATAACCATCATCAATTACCTGCCCGTTATCACTGGTAAAAATGATCAGGGTATTTTCCAATAGTCCATTCTTTTTCAAAATTGCTTCCACCTGGCCAACGGTCCAATCTAATTGCAGCAGTACATCACCCCTTGGTCCCATACCGCTTTTGCCAGCAAAACGTTCATTCGGCATCCGGGGCACATGTATATCATGGGTGGAGAAATATAAAAAGAAAGGGTTTGATTTTTGTTGATTGATATAGGCCTCTGCCTTTTGCACCAGGATATTGGCAAAATCTTCATCTTTCCAAAGTGCAGCATTGCCACCACTCATGTATCCAATGCGGCTAACGCCATTTACAATCGTCATATCATGGCCGTGTGAAGGCTGCATTTTTAATAACTCCGGGTTCTTTTTTCCTGTTGGGGCATTTGGATCAACCGGTCCGGCGTAACTAACTTTTATAGGATCATTTTTATCGAGGTTCACCACCTGGTGATTTTCTACAAATACACAGGGCACCCGGTCGCCGGTTGCAGGAATCAGGAAAGAATAATTGAACCCGATCTCGATTGGTCCCGGGGTGATCTTCCCATTCCAGTCAGCACCTTTTGCATCACCCAGCCCAAGATGCCATTTGCCAATAACAGCCGTATTGTATCCTGCCTTTTGCAGCATACCGGGCAAGGTAGTGGTTGCAACAGGAATAAGCAATGTTGCATCGCCGGGAGCAATACCGGTTCCTTCTTTGCGCCACGCATACTTGCCCGTAAGTAAAGAAAAGCGTGAGGGCGTACAGGTGGCCGATGTTGCATGCGCATTGGTAAACCGCACCCCCTTCTTTGCCAGGCGATCAATATTGGGTGTTGGAATAGCCGAAGTACCGTAACAACTTACATCACCATAACCGAGATCATCGGTATAAATTAATACGATATTGGGTTTTTTGTTGTTTGCCTTTTGAGCATGTACTGTAACACATGAGGATAGCACAAGCGTTGCAAGCAGGAACCGATGGATTATTTTCTTCATATAGTTTATTTTGAAACAGGCCCAATTTTAAATAATCACGAAATTACGGCAAGGCGACTGACAATGTTTTCAAAAAGAGGGGGTTGGTGTAGCAATATGGTGAATGGTCAATGGGCAATGGTGAATAGAGATCGACGAATGCAGACTGTTCATATTTTGGCCTTTAACCATTCGATGCCGTTTACTTGTGAGGCCTCAAACAGCGGCCTAAGAGGAAAGCAGACTATTCATATTTTGCCCATTGCCCATTGATCATTTACGCCTAACTCTTCCCGTTACCACATCCTACTTTTGTGCCCGATGGATGGTCGCCCGAACATGGCCCGGGAGAAGATGGCGTTATGCATGATCAGCAACTGGTGTGGGATCTTTCTCAAAATTATTTAGATGCTGCAAAGGCGCTCCAGGTTGACAGGGATTATCAAACCACAATAGCCGGTATGCAGGCGCATCTTGCTCCCAATAAAATAGGCAGGTGGGGACAGTTACAGGAATGTCAGACCTACCGGGATGATACGGATGATCAGCACCGCCACACATCGATGTTGTTTGCAGTTTATCCCGGCCGGCAGATCAGTATTACCAACACACCCGATCTGGCCAAAGCGGCCATCCTTTCATTGCGCAGCCGCAGTGGTAATTATGGCAAAAATGAAAACACGCCATTCACGGTAGCATCTACTGTGGGCGATAACCGGCGTTCGTGGACATGGCCCTGGCGTTGTGCCTTGTGGGCCCGTTTGGGTGAAGGCGAAAAAGCAGGGATGATGATTCGTGGATTGCTTACCTACAATACCTTGCCCAACCTGTTTACCAATCATCCACCCTTTCAGTTGGATGGGAATTTTGGGATTAGCGGGGCCGTTACTGAAATGCTGCTGCAGAGCTACGCAGGTGAAATTCAATTGCTGCCGGCGATCTCCAAAAGCTGGATGGCAAAAGGTTCCTTTAAAGGTCTTTGTGCCAGGGGCGGTTTCGAAGTCAACTGCAGTTGGGAGAACGGAAAGGTGACCAGTTATAAAATTTACGCTGCCAAAGCCGGAACAGTAAAAGTTCGTGTTAACGGCAGGTTGAAGGAAATTAATACAACGGTTAAATGATTTTGCAGGATTAGGTATAACATTCGCAAAAACGAAACCGGGAATTGGTTACATTTCATTTCTTTTTTACCAGGGGATTTGGACAACCTGTTTTTACGCACTATTGGAAGACCAATTTTATAAGCAAACAATCATTTATCCCGCTATTTTTACAGCAGGGTTTTACGGCTTAAGAAAGCTATAACGCTTCGCGGATGATTAAGCTTAATTTGAGTAGTTAAATAAGCAAGCCAAAGTTGTGGGGAGTACTTTACCTTCGTTCAGTAATAAATATTGAATGGAGCCAAAGTCGTTGTAATGGAAACCGGAGCCGGGTAACAATAATTTGTTATCGGTAACTTTAGACCTGGTTAAATGGTACCTGATAAACGATAAGAAATTTTTAAATACAAATATTGCTAGACTATGAAATGTATATTGATCATCTTCACCTGGCTTGCGCTCAATGGAATAGCCAATGCACAGGAAATAAAATCCCCCAATGGAAAACTTGAATTGATTTTCACATTGCAGACTGACGGCACTCCCGGATATAGCCTGTTGTATAAAAGCAAGGCTGTAATAAAACCGAGTAAGCTTGGGCTTAAGCTAAAAAATGATAAAAAATCTTTATTAAATGATTTTACGGTTGTTGATACGAAAAAGACTGTTTTTGATGAAAGCTGGAAACCTGTTTGGGGAGAAGTAAAAACCATCCGGAATCACTACAATGAAATGGCGGTAACACTGCATCAAAATGAAACCAACCGGCAATTGATCATCCGTTTCCGTTTGTTTGATGACGGGCTTGGATTCCGCTATGAATTTCCTTCACAAAAAAACCTTGTTTACTTTGTTATAAAAGAAGAAAGAACGGAGTTTGCGATGGCAGGTGACCATACTGCTTTCTGGATTCCGGGTGACTATGATACGCAGGAATATGATTATACCAAATCGCGGCTGTCAGAAATCCGTGGCCTGATGACCAAATCGAGAACCGAAAACCTGGCCCAGACATCTTTCTCCCCTACAGGCGTACAAACCTCACTGATGATGAAGACGGATGACGGCTTGTATATCAATTTGCATGAAGCTGCATTGATCAATTATGCCTGCATGCATTTGAACCTGGATGATCAAAATATGGTTTTTGAGTCCTGGTTAACACCCGATGCAACCGGTGATAAGGGGTATATCCAATCGCCTTCTGTGTCGCCCTGGCGCACCGTGATGGTTAGTGATGATGCCCGGGATATACTGGCTTCCAAAATGACCTACAACCTTAATGAACCATGTAAAATACCCGAAACGTCATGGATTAAACCGGTGAAATATGTAGGTGTTTGGTGGGAGATGATTACCGGTAAAAGTTCATGGGCTTACACCAACGACTTGCCTGCGGTTCAGTTGGGCAAAACTGATTTTTCAAAAGTAAAGCCAAATGGCACACATGGGGCTACTACAGCCAATGTAAAAAAATACATCGACTTTGCAGCTAAAAATGGGTTTGATGCAGTGTTGGTGGAAGGATGGAATGTAGGCTGGGAAGATTGGTTCGGAAATTCAAAAGATTATGTCTT
>JANPIJ010000051.1:0-3929 GCA_031424955.1 Ferruginibacter sp.
TAAATGAAAAAGTTATTTTTAGTCATATTAGCGTTTGTACACATCACTACTTCTACAGGTGCGGTTGTTAATCTTCACTATTGCATGGGCGAACTGGACAATTGGGGGCTTATTACCCGTGAATCAAAAACATGCAACAAATGTGGTATGGAAGAAGTGGCCGGAGAAGATAATGGCTGCTGCAGGAATGAACTAAAGGTAATAAAAAACGACACAGATCAAAAGGCTACAACAATTTTTTCTCAGTTATTGCACGTATTTGCACAGGCTTTACCAGCTCCTTTTTGTGAAACACCTTCCCTGGAGATTTTTACAATAAAAAATGAAAATCCAATCAGCCGTGCGCTTCTCAAAACCAGCAGTATAGCAGTTTATATACGCAACTGCGTATTCCTTATTTAGACATTAATCGTTTATGTGAGCCTGGCAAATTATATGCCCGGCTATTGGCATTTATGTATGCCTATCCCCATGTCTTTAATTTATTCAAATAAAATTTACAACATGAAATCTTTAAAAATGCTGATGATGGAAGCTATAACCATCCTTGCGATTTCCGTTTTTGCCCAGAGCAAAACAACAACTAAAACAAAAGCCTCAAAGCAGAAGTCAAAAAAAATGGAATACTGTTGTTCGATGCACCCCGATGAGGTGAGTGGTAAGCCTGGTAAATGTTCCAAATGTGGTATGGATCTGACGAAATCTACAAAGGAACAAATGAAAATGGGCGTGATGAAAATGTACACCTGCCCAATGCATCCTGATGAGATGAACAAGCCAGGAATGTGTGCTAAATGTGGTTCAGAGATGAAAGCAATGGCTATGGCTTACACCTGCCCCATGCAGCCAGAAGTAACAAGCGATAAACCAGGTAAGTGTCCAAAATGCGGCACTACATTAAACCTGTCACCAAAGGAAAAAATGAAAATGGATGCAATGAAAATGTACGCCTGCCCAATGCATCCTGATGTAACGAGCGATAAAGCGGGCAAATGTTCTAAATGTAATATGGATTTAAAGGAGATGGACATGGCTTATACTTGCCCGATGCATCCTGATATAGTAATGGATAAGGCAGGTAAGTGCCCAAAATGCGGGACTGCCCTAAACCTTACCCAGAAGGAAAAAATGAAAATGCAAGCAATGGGATTGTATACTTGCCCGATGCACGCGGATGAAACAAGTGATAAGCCCGGTAAATGCACTAAGTGTGGTATGGCTATGACCCAAAAACATCAATAAATGGAACATCAAGATAATAAATACACGTGCCCCATGCATCCACAGGTAGTGCAGGATAAGCCAGGAAATTGTCCTATTTGCGGAATGACCTTAGTATTGGCCAAAACAAGTAATAGCAAGGATAATCATTCCGAACACCAGCATGGAAATAACCCGTCAATGGACCATGAAGGGCATGATCATAATAGCATGATCACCGATTTTCGAAAGCGGTTTTACGTAGTACTGGTATTGACCATTCCCATCATGCTGTTATCTGAAATGATACAACATTTTATGGGTGTTGACTGGCAATTCGCAGGATCAAAATATATTTTATTTGCCTTATCAACCATCGTATTTGTTTACGGTGGTTTTCCATTTTTAAAAGGACTGGTGGATGAAGTAAAAGCAAAGAACCCGGGAATGATGTTTTTGATTGGATTTGCTATTACGGTTGCTTATATCTACAGTGTAGCAATTGTATTTGGTTTGAAGGGGATGGATTTTTTTTGGGAACTCACTACACTTATTCTGATAATGTTGTTGGGGCATTGGATAGAAATGAAATCAGTGGCGGGTGCATCCAAAGAATTAGAATTGCTGGTGCAGTTAATGCCGGCAGATGCACATATGGTAATGCCCGATATGGTACATGATGTAAAGACGGATACTCTGAAAGAGAATGATGTAATTTTAGTAAAGCCAGGTGAAAAAGTAGCAGCCGATGGAATAATATTAGAGGGTGAAAGTTACCTGAATGAAAGTATGCTTACCGGCGAATCAAAGCCGGTACAGAAAACAAAAGGCGATAAGGTAATTGCAGGTGCAATTAACGGCAATGGCTCCATTAAAGTTACCGTGTCACATGCTGCTAAGGACTCCTATCTTTCTCAGGTAGTAAAGCTGGTTGATGATGCACAGAAATCAAAGTCTAAAACCCAGTTGCTGGCAGATACTGCTGCAAAATGGCTAACCATTATCGCATTGGTTTCGGGGATTGCAACATTTTCTTACTGGTATATAACAGGTCACCCTTTAGCTTTCGCAATGGAAAGGATGGTTACAGTAATTGTTATTTGTTGCCCCCATGCATTAGGTTTGGCTGTGCCATTGGTTGTTGCGAAATCAACCGCTTTATCCGCAAAAAACGGATTACTGATCAAGAACAGAACAGCCTTTGAAAATGCAAGAAAAATAACCACCATTGTTTTTGATAAAACAGGCACACTCACGGTGGGGAAATTTGAAGTGTCAAAAATAGTTCCCCTCCCCTTTGGAGAGAGTTTAGCGGTGAGGTTAAATGAAAATGAAATCATCCGTTTGGCGGCTGCATTAGAGCAGAAATCTGAACACCCGATTGCTACAGGTATTCTACAAAAAGCAAAAGATTTATCTGTCACTATCCCTGCCACAGAAAATTTTAATGCCATTACTGGCAAAGGTGTGGAAGCGACATTAGAAGGTAAAAAAATAATGGTAGTGAGCCCTGGTTACTTAAAAGAAAATAACATAGCGATTCCGGAAGGCTTTACCGCAAATGACACAGAAACGGTTGTGTTTGTGATGATCAATAATGATTTGGCAGGGTACATTGCATTATCCGATGAGATCAGGCCTGAATCAGCAGAGGCTATCAAAACCCTGAAGGAAAACAAAATCAAATCAATATTACTAACCGGCGACAATAATAAAGTGGCTAAAAGCGTAAGCGAAACTTTAGGAATGGATAGTTTTATAGCTGAAGTATTGCCTCATCAAAAATTAGAGAAAATAAAAGAATTACAGACAAGGGGTGAGTTTGTTGCCATGACAGGGGATGGTGTAAATGATGCTCCGGCTCTGGCCATTGCGGATGTAGGTATTGCTGTCGGAAGTGGAAGTGATATAGCTGCTGAAACTGCAGGTATCGTTCTGGTAAACAGTAATCCAAAAGACATTGTAAGTTTAATTCTATTTGGTAAAGCCACCTACCGGAAAATGATTCAGAATTTAATTTGGGCAACTGGCTATAATGTAGTGGCCCTGCCATTGGCAGCAGGCATTTTATACAAGCAGGGCGTTCTGTTAAGTCCGGCAGCAGGTGCTGTTTTAATGACGGTAAGTACTATTGTTGTTGCTATTAATGCAAGTATGTTGAAAGTGAAAAAAGTATAAGAAAAATGGCTTGCATAACTTTTGGTTCAAAAAATGCATAGGGTTCATTATTTCTGTACGGTTCATTATCTCCCATAATTTTATAACATTTTCAATAATAGTAGAACATATGATGTTTTTTTTGGGGCTATCTTTGTGCTTTGAAAGCACATTTTTATTTAATTAGGCTTAGTTTTGCTAGTCAGTAGATGCAAAAAAACACCAACATACAACTAAAAGCATTATTCCTTCTATTGGTATTTGCTTTCAATACAGTCGTAGGGTTCGCCTGTGCTGTTCGTATGGATATGGGTTTTAATAAGAATCATCATGCGGATAAAGAAACAACCGTAATTCATGTTCATGAAAATGGTCAGAAACATGAGCATCATAATAAATCAGGCCGCCATCATCATAAAGAAAATAAACCTGAAAAGAAAGAAAAAGGCGGCTGTTGCAGTGATGGGGTACAAAAATTCCAAAACTTAGATAAGAACATCGATCAAACAGCAAGTTCTATTGTTAATATTCCGTCTTTTGTAGAAGTAATCAGCGCTTTTTTTGGGATAGAT
>JANPIJ010000052.1:0-13667 GCA_031424955.1 Ferruginibacter sp.
TACCGCTTTTAGTACCCAGGGGGGATTTTCAAATATCGCAATAGGCACCTATGCACTGTATAAAAATACAAACCGCAGCAACCTGGTGGCTATTGGAGATTCTGCCCTGTACAATAATGGAACAGGAGTTTCCACTTCCACTGACGCAACCGGCAATACAGCGCTTGGTTCAAAAGCATTATTCAGCAATACAAAAGGCGCTCAAAATACAGCTACCGGCTTCCAGGCATTATATAAAAATACGGCCGGCAATTATAATACTGCAGTTGGCTATTTTTCCCTTTATAATAATGGCACAGGGGCGGTTACTTCGGATGATGCCGCCAGGAATACTGCCATTGGGTATTATTCAATGTATGCAAATACTGCCGGTGGATACAGCACTGCCCTGGGCTTTGCAGCATTGCAAAATAATACAACAGGTTATTTTAATTGCGCAATCGGGTATAGCGCATTGGGCGTTAATATTAATGGTTTTGAAAACACAGCCGTTGGCTTAGCCGCCGGGGCAAATTCAACCGCTAACCAATTTTGTACTTTTCTTGGAAACAGAACAGATGCTTCCGCCAATCTTAGTAATGCAACAGCTATTGGATACAATGCAGTTGTAAATGCCAGCAATAAAATCCGGCTTGGAAACAGCGCCGTAACAGTTGTGGAAGGAGCTGCTTCCTATACCGTAAGCGACGGAAGGTTTAAGCAGGATGTTACCGAAAATGTTCCCGGACTTGATTTTATTTCATCGCTGAGGCCTGTTACCTACCGTTACAAATCTTTTGAACTCGATAAATTCCTCCTCCAAAATAATCAGCAATCAGCCCGTGCACTAAAACCATCTGCTTACAGCCAATCTGAACACATGGTTCACATGGGATTTATTGCACAGGAAGTAGAAGCTTTAATAAAAGAAAAAAATTATACCCTTGACTTTGTACAGGCACCCACCAATAAAACGGATAACTACAGTATGGCTTATGGCGAATTGATTGCTCCATTGGTAAAAGCAATACAGGAACAACAGGCGATTATTGCCGCGCAAAGTAAGAAAATAGATCTGCAGCAGCAGCAGATAACTATGTTGATGAAGGAAATACAATTGATAAATGATAAACTAAAATAGCCCCTCTTTCCAAAATAAAAAATAACAGCCATGAAAAAAATATTATTTCTTTTAGGTGTGACCGCTTTTCTTAATAAATCGGTTGCCCAAAACATTGGCATTGGTACCACCACACCGCATACCAGTGCAATACTGGAAATAAAAGCCAATGATAAAGGCCTGCTGATACCGCGGACTTCCACCACCAGCCGCACTGCTATTGTGAACCCTGCAAAAGGTTTAATGGTGTATGATACCACTATCGGCAGTTTTTGGTTTCATAACAGCAGCACATGGGTGCAGATAGGAGCCAGTGGCAACGGCTGGACGCTTACTGGTAATACAGGCATTAACCCTGCCGCTAATTTTATAGGTACAACTGACAACCAGCCCCTGCGTTTTCGCGTAAATAATAATTATGCAGGTGAAATAGACTTTACTACTTCCAAAACATTTTTGGGATATGGTGCCGGACAAAATGCTACCGGGCTCTTCAATTCAGCTTTCGGGTTTCATTCTTTATTTTCTAATAGTGGTTCTTACAACACTGCCAGTGGTTACTACTCACTTGCCAATGCCAATACAGGCAGCAGCAATACAGCCAATGGCTATGGTGCACTTCAGGCCAACACTACCGGAAACAGCAATACGGCCATTGGAGAATCTGCGCTTGCCACTAACAGCACCGGGAATAACAATACCGGTATTGGCACTCATGCGCTTCCTGCCAACAGCACAGGAAGCAACAATACCTCCATCGGGAATTCAACGCTTGAATTTAATACCACAGGGAATAATAATACGGCAACCGGCTACTTTACACTTTACACAAATAGTACGGGAAACGGCAACAGTGCTCATGGCAATGCCGCCCTCAATCGTAACACTACCGGAAATTATAATACAGGCAATGGGTTTGGGGCACTGTATTTCAACACAACGGGTTACTCAAATGTAGCAGTAGGCGCTGCTGCATTGAATGCGAATACTGACCGCAGTAATCTCGTAGCGGTTGGAGATTCCGCACTATTCAATAATGGAACCGGAGTTGTAAATTTTTATGACGCAACGGAAAATACCGCCGTAGGTTCAAAAGCATTGTACCAGAACACTACCGGCTGGGAGAATACAGCAATGGGTTATCAATCGCTCTATAAAAACACCACGGGAAGCGCTAATACGGCAATAGGATTGATTGCGCTCTACGAAAACATATCAGGTAAAAATAATTCAGCTTTAGGGATAGGAGCACTCGGATATAATTTATCAGGCAATTATAACTCAGCGATGGGGTCAGGAGCCTTGTTTTCCAACATATCAGGCAATGAAAACAATGCATTTGGCCGGCAATCCTTATTTAGTAATACAACAGGCTATTCAAATGTAGCTATTGGGAATTTTGCTATGCACAGCAATACCAGCCAGAGTAACCTGGTAGCAATCGGCGATTCCGCTTTGTTTAATAACGGAACAGGCGCAACGGTTAGTTTTGAGGCAAGCTACAACACGGCTGTGGGTTCAAAATCTTTATTTGCGAATACAACCGGTTACTCAAATACCGCCGTAGGTACCAGTGCGCTCGATTCCAATAAAACCGGTGTTCAAAATACGGCCATTGGTACAGCGGCGCTTTTTAATAACATCAATGGCACTAATAATACTGCAATGGCTCCTTACGCTTTGTTCAAAAATACAAGTGGCAATAACAATACTGCTATTGGCGAACAGTCGCTTTCTTCCAATACCGTTGCCAGCAATAACACGGCCGCGGGATATTTTTCACTTGGGCTTAACCTAAGTGGTTTTTCAAATGTAGCAGTAGGGGTTCATACCTTACATTCCAATACCACCAGGAGCAACCTGGTAGCTATTGGCGATTCTGCTTTGTACAATAATGGAGCCGGTGCAACCAATGCTACGGAAGCTACTCAAAATACCGCCGTTGGTTCAAAGGCTTTATACACCAACACAAAAGGTTATTATAACACGGCAACCGGTTTCGGATCATTGTATGCTAATTTAACAGGCTGGAACAATACTGCTTTTGGGAATGAGGCACTGTTTTCAAATGAAACTGGTCATGCCAACACTGCAACCGGTGTTGGAACTTTGCATTCTAATACTGCGGGACATAATAACACTGCTACCGGCTCGGATGCTCTTAGGAATAATACGCTGGGATGGAACAATACTGCAATTGGAAACGATGCATTGTTCAATAACAAAACTGGAAATTACAATACCGCCGTTGGAAATTTTGCACTGATAGCAAATATCAGTGGTTCGTATAACACTTCGAATGGAAACTATTCACTTTCTCAAAACACGGGTGGCAGCTTTAACAGTGCGTTTGGAGATAATGCGCTGCAGATAAACAAAACAGGGTCCAGCAATACTGCGGTGGGAAATTTCGCCCTTGTTTTTAATGTTGACGGCAGTTCTAATACCGCATTGGGCGATCATGCAACCGTACAAACAGGAAGCTTGACCAATGCTACCGCAATTGGCGCAAATGCAGTAGTTGGCAGTTCAAATACAATACAATTAGGAGATGGCAATGTAACATCCGTTAAAACAAGCGGCAGTATTACTGTACGTGGAAAAGGGCTGATACACAGCAATGACGGCACACAACAGAAGAAGCTAATTACTGTTGTAACCGTCAGTACAACTATCGGCGCCGGAGCTACTTCTAATATTTCTTTTTCGTTCCCTGAAAGTTTTAGCGGCACACCCGATGTGTATGTTGGAAACATAACGGGTGGTGGAGGCTTTGCAGAAGTGGTTATGAGCGTAGCCAATATTACTGCAACTGGAGGATCGCTGTTTGTAAACAACCCAAGGGCAGGAAGTTATTCACCCAATTTTAGCGTAAAAGTAATTGCCATCGGACCTCAATAAAAAAACTTTATAAGAAACAATTCTGAACATAAGAAAACCCTGAAATAAAAAACAATTATTGCTGTAGGAAGACTTGCGTAGGCAGATGTAAGTCTTAAAAGAAACAAACAATCTGCATCATCAAAATTTTGATGTATCACATAAATGATAAAGTTTATACCAGCCGGTAAATAGAAATAGAAAATAACGGCTATTTTTGCGGCCTTAATGTAGTGATACACCAAAAACATGAAGCATTTCCTACGCAGATACGCCCCGGGCTGGGTGAAGGTGGTTTCCAAAAAAGTATTGTACCAGCTTTACCGGCTTACGGAAGCATTTTATCGTTTGCCGGTGGACAAATATGATTTTCAAACCACGGAACTGATCCGTAAGCATTTAAAAAAAGATTCCAACTGCATTGATATCGGGGCGAATATGGGACATATATTGATGGAAATTGTGGCCGCCGCACCCAACGGAAAACATTTTGCTTTTGAACCCATCCCTGATCTCTATACTTCCCTCCGGAAAAGATTTTCAAAAAACACGATGGTTTTCAAT
The DNA here is from genome assembly GCA_031424955.1 of Ferruginibacter sp. GTDB lineage: Bacteria > Bacteroidota > Bacteroidia > Chitinophagales > Chitinophagaceae > Ferruginibacter. Next base: position 4,544 of record JANPIJ010000052.1, read on the forward strand.
TATGCGCTGTCGTCTGCAAAAGGTTCTACTACCTTTAATTATTACCCCACACGGCCTGCGGTAAGTGGTTTTAAGGAAAGGAACAACCAGATTATGGAAGAGCCTACCCTGCTGGCTGTGCAAATGGAGAAACTGGATGACCTCATTCCGCCTGATATAAAAATTGACCTGGTAAAAATTGATGTGGAGGGAGCCGAATACCAGGTATTACAGGGAGCCATCAATGTATTGCGAAACAACAAACCACTGGTTTTATTTGAATGCGGCCTGGGAGGGGCTGATGTGTATGGAACTACTCCCGATAATATCTTTGATTTGTTGGCAGCCTGCGGACTCTGCATCTCTACCATTGAATATTTTAACGCACATAAGCCGGCTTTTTCCAAAGAAGAATTCAGCGGCCAGTTTTACAAAAATTACAATGTCTTTTTTATTGCCTACGACCCAACGAGGTATTAGCATTTTCATTCATCGCTCTTTAAAACTATCATAAAAAATATTGACCAGCATCGGGCTTATATCAGATACGCATCATTTCCTTGATGAAACCGTGTTTGAACATTTTAAAAACTGTGATGAGATATGGCATGGAGGTGATTTTGGAACCATCGAAATTGCTGATAAATTAAGTACTTTCAGGCCGCTAAAGGGGGTGTACGGAAATATAGACGGCCCGGACGTACGGAAAATGTATCCCGAACAACTGGTATTTAAATGCGAAGATGTAACTGTAATGATGCGGCATATTGGTGGTTACCCGCCAAAATACAATCCTGAGACAAAAAAGGAATTACTGATTCATCAGCCCCAACTTTTCATTAGCGGCCATTCGCATATTTTAAAAGTGATGTATGATGATAAACTACAATGCCTCCACATGAACCCCGGAGCAGCAGGCAAGCAAGGATGGCATAAAGTGAGAACCCTTATTCGATTTGTGATTGATGGAAAGGAAATGAAAAACTGTGAAGTGATAGAACTTACTTAAATGTTGAAAGTTGATGGTTGATGGTTAGCAGCACTCAACCATCAACCTTCAACTTTCAACCTTCAACCTTCAACTTTACGGCAGCCAGTCCGCTATAAAAATATTGGTATCCCTGGTGCCGCCATTGTTCCGGTTGCTGCAGAAAACAATTTTTTTCCCATCCGGGCTAAACATCGGGAATGCATCGAACCCTTTATCACGGCTGATCTTTTCCAGGCCCTTCCCTTCCAAATCAGCCAGGTACATGTTGAATGGGAATCCCCGCTTGTACTCATGATTGCTGCAGAAAATAATATGCCTGCCATCGGGTGTAAAATTAGGCGCCCAGTTGGCCTGTGCCAAACTGGTAACCTGGTGCTGATCAGTTCCATCTGCGTTGCCAATCCATACTTCCATGTGGGTAGGTGCTACCAGGTTTTCAGCTAACAACTCTTTGTATTCTTTTACCTCCGCATCAGTTGTTGGCCTGCTGGCCCTCCACAATATTTTTGTACCATCCGGGCTAAACCAGGCGCCGCCATCATATCCCAGCGTGTTAGTGATTCTTTTCACGTGCCTGCCGTTCAAATCCATCGTGTACAGGTCAAGGTCACCATCCCGCATGGAAGTAAATAAAATCTTATCTCCTTTTGGAGAAATAGTGGCTTCTGCATCATAACCCTTTGTGCTGGTTAGCCGTTGTACGATATTGCCATTGATGTCTGCTTTAAAAATGTCGAAGCTTTCATATACCGCCCAGATGTATTTATTACCATATTTGCTGCGGTCGGGAACCGGCGGACAATCTTTACTCCCCAAATGGGTAGAACCGTACAAAACATGTTTACCATCCGGGTAAAAGAATGCACAGGTTGTCCGCCCCGTTCCGGTACTCACCAACTTTGGTTCAAATTTTTCACCGGGATTTGCGGGTACTTTCCCCATCCATATCTGGTCGCAGGCGATGCCTTCCTTCAGGTTTGTTTTTTGAAAAATAAGCCACTTGCCGTCAAAACTAAAATAAGCTTCAGCATTATCGCCGCCAAAAGTGAGTTGCTGTACATTGGAAAAATGCGTTTCACCGGGGAAGAGAATGGTATCATTGGTAAAGTTTTTAGAAACCCTGCTTACCATTTTTGCTGAATCATTTGCTGTGCTGATTGCACCCATATTTTTATAAGCCCAGCCACTGGTAAAAAAAAGTAAAACAATCGACCCCGGAAATACATGACTTTTCATCTTAATAAATTTTGAGCCGCTAAGTTAAGGCCTGCCAATAATTAATTTGTCAGCGTTTTGTAATCAGAATAAGTTACAAGCCCCTAATTTTGCGACTTATTTATAAAAACATGAAGCGGCTGATATTTTTTTGCACGGGTATTATTTCTTTAACGCTCTTTTCCTGTAACAATGATGAAGTGACCACTGAAAATACACCACCTGACCAGGAAAAGGAATTAAGAAACCTGGTGAAGCGATATCCTGATTCTTTGCTGCTTACAGAAAACCTGGTTCAGTATTTCCGCAACAATGGCAATTATGAACAGGCCATCATTGAAACAACCAACGCACTAAAAAAAGATTCGCTGAATGACCGCCTGCATGATATAAAAGCTACCCTCTGTTTTGAAAACGGAGATACCATCAACGCCATTCAATCATTTGAAACGGCCATCGAAATCAATCCCCGGCCGGAATACATCATTTCTTTGGGCTCACTGTACGCACAAACAAAAAATCCGATGGCGCTGACATTGGCGGATGCTTTATTGCAGGCACCTGCAGCCAGGGCCCAACAACAGGCCATTTTTATAAAAGGCATCTATTACAGCTATACGGGGGAAAAAATAAAGGCGATTGCCTTTTTTGATAAATGCCTTTCAATGGATTACAGGGATGTACTGGCATACCGTGAAAAAGCAATTTGCCTGTACGATCTTAATAAATACGCTACTGCATTAGATGTTCTAAAACAGGCGGTAACCGTGCAAAGAACTTTTGATGAAGCTTATTACTGGATGGGGAGGTGTTATGAAAAATTGGGCAATAAAAAAGAGGCGATTGAAAACTACCAGTTGGCATTGCAGTTTGACCCGGAGTATGTGGAGGCAAAGGAAGCTTTAATTAAAATACAATAATTAGCTAATTTGATAATGTGCTAATATGCTAATGTGAAAATGTGAAAACTCGAAAGTGTGAAAATGGTAAGAGTGTCTTATGCCGGAACTATTTCAAATAATGAAATAATGTTTTTAATTTAAAACACAATTAAAGATCCACGATGGTATGCGGTACACGAGTGCGATCCGCCGCGGCGGACAGGCTGCAACGATGTTTAACCAGGGATCAATTGCCGGCTACAAAAAAAATCATACCCGAAAATATATTACCTATATGGCATTTAAAATGAAGATTACGATTTAATCAGAGACATAGCATCAAATAACAAAAAACAGTAAACAATAAACAGAAAACACATGCCAATCATCGCTCCCTCATTGCTTGCTTCCAATTTTTTACAATTGCAGGATGAATGCAACATGCTGAATGAAAGCCAGGCCGACTGGTACCATTTAGATGTAATGGACGGACGGTTTGTACCCAATATCAGCTATGGCCCCATGCTGATCGAATTCTTTCGAAAAGCCACTACCAAGATTTGTGATGTACACCTGATGATTGAAGAGCCAGGCAGGTATGCGGAACTTTTTAAAAAGGCCGGCGCCGATATTTTATCCGTACATCTTGAAGCATGCCCACACCTGCACCGCAATATTCAACAAATTAAAAACCTGGGAATGATGGCAGGCGTGGCGCTTAATCCGCATACGCCGGTATCATTGCTGCACGATATTTTAGGCGATATTGATGTAGTGCTTTTAATGAGCGTAAACCCGGGTTTTGGCGGACAATCCTTTATTCCAAACACGCTGAACAAGATAAAGGAGTTAAGAGATATGATTGATAAACGTTCCTTAAACGTGAAAATAGAAATTGATGGCGGTGTTACAGAAGAAAATGCAAAGCAAATAATTGATGCCGGTGCTGATGTACTGGTTGCTGGCAGTACGGTTTTTAAATCTGCTGACCCAATCGCCACCATTGCAAGGCTTAAAGCAATCTAAGGGTATCGTACATCTGCTTTACTACCCCGGCAGATTGTTTTACCCAGTTGGTTTCTTCCTTGTCCCACTTGTATTTTTTTGAAATAATTTTATCCAGCATCGCGTAGCCCTTTAAAGCCTGCTCTTTATTGTAATAGCAATTCAGCCACTTGTCTTCCAGTTTATCGTGCGCTACAATGGATACACCCCCGCGATACCACTTAAAGCAGGTTGGCAGCCCTACAAAGGAAATAATATTACCACCCCTTGCCGCATTATCTTCTAAAAATTTTGCATAAAAGAGCACGCATTGTTCTGTCCGCAGTTTGATGGCGCTGTCCGATTCTTTAACAGTGGGTTTTACACGCCACTGGTTATTGGAACCATAAAAAGGATCATCAGAGGATTTTTTTTGAATTTGGGCATCTGCCCTGTATTCCATTTTCTTTTTATCGGCTGTATTCATTAAAATCATTTGTTTGGCCCCAATTGCTACAATTTTATACTGAGCCTTCCCGCCTTTATTGAATTCAATGCTGATGGTTTTATCTGCTTCGTTCATCGTCCATTTCCCAAAGCGCATTTTATCGCGTGGATTTTCAACCACCGTTGCGTCTTCAAACAGCGACAACCCGCGGTATGGAATTTCAAGCCCTTCCCCACCGCCGGATAATGCCGCATCTTCTGCATCCTCCTTATTTTCCCAGTTTTGACATAACAACTGTTTAATATCGGTAACGCCGGAAAGGTCGGTTAATGTTGCAACCGCACTGTCTTTCTTTGTTGTTTCGGATTGTTTGCCGTCTTTAGTATTATTATCGCAGCCCGTTAATACACACACCAATAAAACGGGAATGATCAGGAAAGTTTTCATGGTAAAATTTTTCCAAAAGTAAGAGATGCATGCGGATTTTTGCAGCTACAAAAATTAAAAGAATAAAATATTTTACCTTCATAAAATGAGAGTACTCACAGCCCTTGTATTATCGCTGCTTTTTATACACAGTTCCGCCCAAAAAAAATCCGCTTTCATAAGCGGGAAGGTAGTAGATGAAAATGAAACCCCGCTGGCAAAAGTATCTGTTATAATACTGGGCAGAACCAGTGGCATCACCACCAATGACAGCGGTTATTTCAGGATGACAGTGCCCGCAGATAAATCGTTCGCCTTGATTTTTTCTCACACCGGCTATGCGGAAACGCAAAAGAATTTTTTACTGAATGAAAACGAAGAAGAAAAAATAACCCTCCGGCTTGAAAGGGTGGGCAAAACCCTGGAGACCGTAGTGGTAACAGATGAGCGGGAAAGAAAAGAAGCCGGGCTTACCAAAATAAATCCAAAGAATGCATTGGTATTGCCATCCACGGTGGGTGGCATTGAAGGGCTGATAAAAATTCTCGTAGGAAGCAATAACGAGCTTACCTCCCAATACAGTGTAAGGGGCGGCAACTATGATGAGAATCTTATCTACTTAAATGATTTTGAAATTTTCAGGCCATACCTCGTAAGAAGCGGGCAGCAGGAAGGGTTAAGCTTTATCAATCCTGAAATGGCAAAAAATATCAACTTTTACAACGGTGGTTTCCAGGCCAAATATGGTGATAAAATGAGCAGTGTATTAGATATTCAATATAAAAAACCGAAGGCCTTTGGCGGCTCGGCTTATGTGAGCCTGCTGGAACAGGGGCTTCACCTGGAGGGATCGGCAAAGAAGGAAAAGATTACCTATTTAATTGGGGTACGCAACCGGAGCAACCGCAACCTGCTGAGCAGCCAGGAAACCAGGGGGGCATATATCCCCTCCTCTACCGATTTACAGGGATACGTTACTTACCAGGTAAGCGAAAAGTTACAGTTGGAATTGCTGACCAATTTCTCTTCTACCAAATTTTCACTCATCCCCGAATCTGCTCAAAAAACGTCTTCTGTTTTTTCACCACTGTTTACGGCCAACCTTGGACTCGATATATATTTTGAAGGACAGGAAAAGAATGCCTATAAAACCAGTATGGTGGGCCTAAGCGCCATACATCAGCCCAATAAAAGATTGCGGTTGAAATGGATGCTGAGCCGTTTTGAAAACAAGGAAAATGAAAACTTTGATATTGCCGGGGCCTACCTGTTTGGCGATCGCGACTTTGATAACAGCAGCAGTACTTTTGGCCAGATTATTAATCCGCTGGGTGCAGGGTATTATCAAAATTATGGACGCAACCAGTTGACAATAAAAGTGTGGAACGGAACCCTGAAAGGTAGCATTGATAAGGGAAAACATTTTATACAGTTTGGCAACACCATTGAACAAACAAATATCAATGATAAATTGTACGAATGGGAATACCAGGATAGTGCGGGCTACTCTTTGCCAGTGAATACCGGCCGCTTAAATAATTTCCTGCAGTCCACTGCGGACCTTTCCATTCAAAAATACAGCGGCTACATCCAGGACAATATCAATTTTCACAATGATAAAAGAGATATCAGTTTGCAGGGTGGCATCCGCTATAATTACAATTCGCTGAACGGTGAGTTTTTTGTGAGCCCCCGGATGCAGGTAAGTATAAAACCCAACTGGAAAAAAGACATTGTTTTGAAACTGGCGGCAGGTTCCTATAACCAACCCCCATTTTACAGGGAACTCAGAAGGTATGATGGCACGATCAATAAGGATGTAAAATCGCAGAAGAGTTACCAGGTAGTAGCAGGGATGGATTACAATTTTAAAAAAGGCTCCCGACCATTCCGTATTACAACAGAGGCTTATTACAAAACCATGCGGGACGTTATTCCTTATGATATTGATAATGTTCGCATCCGGTATTTTGGAAATAACAATGCCAAAGCTTATTCGTATGGTGTAGAAACCAGGTTGTATAGTGAACTGGTAAAAGATGCGGAAAGCTGGCTCAGTATCGGGCTGATGCGGTCAAAGGAGAATATCGATGGAGATTATTTTTACCAATATAAAAATGCCGCTGGAGAAATCATCACTTCCAAATCTGACGACCGGGTACCGGCAGATAGTATCCGGAATGATGTAGGCTGGCTGCGCAGGCCAACTGACCGGTTAATTACAGTGGGATTATTTTTGCAGGATTACCTGACCACCAATAAAAACTTTAAAGTGCATCTCAATATGTTGTATGGCAGTAATATGCCTTTCAATATTCCAAAGAGTGTGAAGTACCGGAATGCGCTGGTAATTGATCCGTACATTCGGGTAGATATTGGTTTTAGTGCTTTACTGTTGAGCGAAAAAAACAAACGCAGAAGCCACAATCCGTTTAAAGATTTTGACAATATCTGGGCAGGTTTTGAAGTATTTAACCTGATTGACCGGCCCAATACCATCTCTTATCAACTGGTAAAAGATTTCTCCAATACCACGTATAGTATTCCCAACAGGTTAACACCAAGATTGGTGAATTTTAAAATTGTGGCGAGATTTTAAGAGGGCAATGGGCAATGGTGAATGGTGAATGGGCAATGGGCAATGGGCAGAACACAAACTGTTTTATAAATCAGGCGTCCTGAAAACGGCAAAAAATTAACTTTATCAGTCTATCTCGTGCTCCCGGGGTTCACCATTGACCATTGACCATTCACCTTTCACCATTTAAAAATAACTCAAATTAGTCTTAGGCGTCAATGCCAGCAATGTTTCGTACATCAGTTTAATGGTGTTCTCTATATCACTTTTATGTAACATCTCCACCGTGGTATGCATATACCGCAGCGGCATCGAAATCAGTACGGAAGGGCAACCATCATTGGCATAGGCAAAAGAATCTGTATCCGTACCGGTGCTCCTGCTAACAGTATGTAACTGCACCGGGATCTTGTTTTTTTCGGCTACATCCTGCACCACATCCAATAATTTATTGTGAACCGCCGGGCCAAATGTAAGGGAAGGTCCTTTACCACAGGTTGTTTCACCCTGTATCATTTTGTTGATCATCGGGGTAGAAGTATCATGCGTAACATCCGTAATGATGGCGATATTGGGTTTAATTCTGCGGGCAATCATCTCGGCGCCCCGTAACCCAATTTCTTCCTGAACCGCATTTACGATATAAAGTGAATACGGTAGTTTCTTTTTATTTTGTTGCAATAACCTTGCGACTTCCGCAATCATGAAGCCTCCAATCCGGTTGTCAAATGCACGGCCAATTAAATAATCATAGGCCAGTTCTTCGTAGCCGGCTTCATAGGTTGCCACGGCCCCTACGTGTACACCCAATGCTTCCACTTCCTTCTTGGTTCTTGCACCGCAGTCCAAAAAAAGGTTCTCCACTTTTGGCTGGGTTTCCTTATCCCCATTTCCCATTCTCGTATGAATAGCGGGCCATCCAAATACCGCTTTTACAACACCTTTCTTTCCATGTATCAGCACCCGCATCGAAGGCGCAATCTGGTGATCTACCCCGCCGTTGCGTTTAAGATAGATTAATCCTTCAGCGGTAATATAATTTACAAACCAGCTTATTTCATCCGCATGTGCTTCAATCACTACCTTAAACGGCGCTGTAGGGTTGATAACACCAACAGCGGTTCCATAAGGATCAGTAAAAAAAGAATCCGTATAAGGCTTGACGTACTCCAGCCACATTTTTTGTCCGCTGCTTTCAAAACCAACAGGCGAAGGATTATTAATATAGTTCTTTAAAAAAGAATAGGACTCATCGGTAAGTATGCTCCTGGGTGTTTTTGCTTTTGCCATGAAATTTATTTTTTGCAAAACTAACCAATGTTGGGATAAAATGGTTGATAGTTGGAAGTTGATGGTTGGAAGTTGCCGGTTGATGGTAAAGACGACAGTCTGCAACTTTGGAGAACGTGAAAATTCACTGGCGATGGGCTCGGCGTAAATAAAAACGGTTAGGTTGAAGGAACGAACGATCAACTATCAACCATCAACCATCAACCTTAAACCTCGAAAAGCCCAGCCAACCCGGTAAGCAGGGCAGACAAAAACATCATCCCATCTACCAGGAAATAATAGAAAAGGTATCCTTTCTTTTTTAATGAACTGGCATATACAAAAAGGGTTAC